>DAOVRZ010000050.1:0-38415 GCA_030627905.1 Halanaerobiales bacterium | reverse complement strand
CTGCCACTTAAAACATAGACAAACGTCTATATCAAGATTTTTCCCTGTTCTTAGTGTCCAATTTCACCTTTTAAAGGCTACTTTTGTTTGCTATAACACTCCAAGGGCGTAAATTCCCGACCCGCGTAGATACGCGAGCTATCGGTACACATATACAGACTTTTTTTATTTAAGCTACTGTATATTCATTGCATTTAGCTAGGTTAATCGAAGCATTTAAATCTCTATCTATGACAGCTCCGCAATGCTCACATTTATAAACTCTATCACTTAGTTTTAGATCTTTTTTGTACGATCCACATTTAGAACAAGTTTTGCTAGAAGGATAAAAACGAGATACTGTTCTTAATTCAATGTCATATTCTGTAGCCTTTTGCTCTAATCTTTCTTTAAAATAATAGAAGTTCTGTTGAGCAATTGACTTAGCTAAATGTCTATTCTTCATCATTCCTCTAACATTTAAATCTTCGATAGTAATATACATTGGCTTGGTTTTTGCCAATGAAAAAATCACCTTGTTAATATAATCATGTCTAATATATGTTAGTTTTTGATGAAGTTTTTGTACCTTTAGCTTTTGTTTATCTATATTCCTACCTCTGTAGGGTGTGGCAGATTTCCCTCCCTTCTTATTGAGTTCATATTTTTTACTTAAACGTTTTTGTTCTCTTTTTAATTTCTTCTCTAACTTTCTAACTCTTGAAGTTTTATTAATGTTTTTAAATTCTAAGCCATTACTAATTATTGCAAAACTTCTCAATCCCAAATCAATCCCAATACCTTCAGTTTTTTGTTTTGCTTCTTCTTTTTGTTTAGGAATTTCTACAAGTACGCTGACATAATATCTTCCGGCTTTATAAGATACAGTACCACTTTTAACTTTTGCGTTTATTGGTATGTAAGCGTACTCTTTAAGCCTTACAAATCCTAAAGTAGGGATTTTTACTCTATGTCTTTCTACTGTCCAGTCAGTTTTATTGTTTAGAGGAAAATAAGCTTTTACATCCTGGTTACGCTTCTTTTTGAACCTGGGGAAGTTTGATATACCTTTAAAAAATCTCTTGAATGCTTTTTCGGCGTTCATTATGGCCTTTTTTCTTGCTTTAGAAGATACTTCTTTAATTCATTTGTATTCTTCTTGCGTAGAGAATTCATTATTGACCCATTTATCAAAATCGTATCCACTTATAAAAGTTTTATCTTTTTTATATTGTTCTTTATTCTTTGCAATATATAAATTATAAAGGAATCTGCATACACCTATTGTTTTATGAATCTTTATTCTTTGATATTCTGTTGGTTTGATTTCGGTTTTGTAAGCTCTGAGCATACTTCACTATCTCCCTTTAACTGTTTTTTGTATTTTCTTAACCCATAAATCCTATCTGAAAATACATGAATTATAGATATTAAATCTTGTACCATCTCTTGTTGGGGGGATAGTTTTTCATTATTAACAACAATTATTTCAGTGCCATGGGCTTTTAAGAAGCGTTCAAACCATTCATAGCCAAAACGGATAAAACGATCCTTATGTGAGACTAATACGTTGCTAATCTCATGTTTTTGTACTTGATCTAAAAGTTTGTTCCATTTTTTACGATTGTAATTAAGCCCACTTCCTATTTCTTCAATTACTTCATCTACAATAATACCTCTACCATTAGCAAATTGTTTTAAAAATTCGGTTTGGTTTATTAGATCATCTTTTTGGCCTCGACTAGATACCCTAGAATATATAATTACCTTACCTTTAGTTTCTTCACTAAAAGATTCACCAATATACTCTAAGTACTGACTATTAGTATAATATCTCCTTCCTGTTGGTGTTCGGTAAGCTTTCAATATTCCTTCGTTATCCCATCTTTGAAGTGTCTTTACTGACACATTCAGCATTTGAGAAAAATCTTTAGGTTTATAATTCTTTTCCATATATACATTCTATCACACTTGTATATATTTTTCAATACTTTTAGTTACAGTTTATTACCTCCTCAAAAGCTTTGACCACTAATTCAAAAACCTCTTCATCTTCAATATTGATAAGTTCTGGGCCAGCATCATTCTCACAATACTCATAAAGCAACACTTTCTCATCATCAACAGGTAATAAGGCAATATAATCCTTATCTCTAACTTCGAAAATGCCTAAAACATAACACTCCAGTTCGATATCATCGTCAAGCGTTAAGCGAAGTACTTCCATTTCTACTTCTTCATATTCATATTCCTAGTTCACCTCTAATTTATTATTTTGTTTGGTCATTTTATTCTTTCAATTTTTTTTATAACTTTCCTGCCTGCTTTATGAAAAATAATTATCAAAATTAACTAGCAACAGAAAGTATTAGTACTAAACTAAGCTTTCTCTAAAATATAAAGCTATGCAGAGCTGACTTTTTTAAGGAGCTTTTTTTCTATATATGCCATTAAACGCAGTCTTGCACTGAACTGCGAAAGTTGTGTAATAAAAAAACCCACTCATATTATAAAGTGGGCTCCCAAACTTTCTTACCTTATGGCAATTTATAAATCGATTCTTTCGGGTTCTGGCGAAATAAAACAAATTTTTTCCCAATCACTTGTACTACTTCAGCTCTACACGCTTCTGCTAACTTCTCAGCCGCTTCTTGAGCTTCTAGAGGAGAATTGTTCAAAACCTTACCTTTAAACATTTCCCGCGCTTCTAAAGCATCATTTACCTGGTGAATCACAGTATCACTGATACCACCTTTACCAACTTGCAAAATCGGATCCATTGAATGCGCCTGACCCCGTAAATAGGCTCTCTGCTTACTTGTCAACATATAATTTTTCACCTCAGTTCGTCTTTCAAAATATCTAAATTCTACTATCTTCAATAAATTCAAACTCCATTGGGCCAATCCGTACAATACTTTTTTCTTTAATTCCCATCTTTCTCAACTTTGTATATAAACCCATATTTTTTAGGATCCGCAAGAATCGTTTAAGTGCTGCCTGATTCTCAAAATCAGTTCTAGCAATCCTCTCTTCCACTTTACTACCACTGATTACGTATGCACCATCATCAGAACGAGTGATTACCATCTCTTCTTCGTCCATAAAATCTGGCCTGATTACTACTTCTTCCTCTTCAGGCTCAACTAAAATTGGTTGGGGTAACTCTTTTAGAAGCTCGGATAATCGATACATTAAAGGTTTTAGCCCTTCTCCAGTAACCGCAGAGATCGGATAAATCTCCATTTCATCCCCAAATTCAGCTTTTAAAAGCTCAAGATTCTCTTGTGCGGATGGTAAATCCATCTTGTTTCCTGCAATAATCTGGGTTCTCATCGCTAATCTAGGATTATATTTTCTCAACTCTTCATTGATTTTATAATAATCGTCCACAGGATTTCGACCCTCTGACCCTGAAAGATCTAGTACATGTAAAATCACTCGTGTTCTTTCTATATGACGCAAAAACTCATAGCCCAGTCCAACACCTTCATGAGCACCTTCAATCAATCCTGGAATATCAGCCATAACAAATGATTGATATTCTCCTACTTTAACTACACCAAGGTTAGGCTTTAATGTAGTAAAATGATAATTGGCAATCTTCGGTCTTGCCTCAGATACTCGTGAAATAGTCGTTGATTTTCCAACATTAGGATAGCCTACTAAACCCACGTCAGCAAGGAGTTTTAACTCAAAGCGTAACTCTATATCTGCTCCAGGCTCACCTTTTTCCGAAAAAGCAGGAGCTTTATCCTTATTTGATCTAAATTTGGTATTCCCCCGACCACCGCGACCACCTTTCGCAGCAATATATTCCTGTCCATGTTTCGTCATATCTGCTAAAAGCCGATCTGCATTATTATCATAAAGCAAGGTTCCAGGAGGTACAGGAATAATAAAATTGTCCCCTTTGCGTCCATACATATTTTTCGTCAACCCTTTAGTACCATTTGGAGCAACAAATTTGCGACGATATCTAAAATCAAGAAGAGTATGTAAACCTTCGTCCACTTTTATTACAATATCTCCGCCCTTACCACCATCACCACCACTTGGACCGCCCATAGGAACATATTTCTCGCGGCGAAAACTTGTCATTCCGTCTCCACCATCTCCAGCTTTAGCATAAATGACTGCGCGATCTACAAACATACTTATCACCTCTTATTCAACTTCTACTCTTTTTAGTTTAACCAAAAAGAGATTTTATTTATCAAATAAAAACCCAATGCTGCATTACAGCACTGGGTATGAGATCAATGTAAATCAGAATCATTAATTAGCATTTACAATTGCTTGGAATTTTTCATATGGATAAACGCTAACCTGACGCCTTTTCTTACCAATTCTTTCAAACTTAACATAACCTTCTGCTTTAGCAAAAAGTGTATCATCACCACCACGACCAACATTGTTACCTGGATGGATTTTTGTACCTCTTTGGCGAACCAAAATGCTACCAGCAGATACTACTTGACCATCAAAGCGCTTACAACCCAGACGCTTAGACTCACTGTCACGGCCGTTTCTGGAACTACCACCCGCTTTTTTATGGGCAAACAGTTGAAGATTCATTTTAAACATTTATTCCACCTCCTCTTCAACTAAAATGCAATCTATATATTCTTTTTCGATATTCTTAAGTCCAATAATCATTGTTTCAATAATTACATCAACCATGTTCCGCTCCTCAACTGATAGATCATGAGGTAGTTCACAGTAAAGCCAACCATCCTCATCTATACTGTAAGTCATCCGATTTTCAAGATCAAGATACTCACCTAATCCATATAAAGCCGTCTGCATCACTGCAGAAATAGCTGCACAAACTATATCAAAACCGAATTCATCAGCGTTAGAATGACCATCAGCATAGAACTTAGAAACTTGTCTACATTGATTACGATAAATTTTAATATTAACCATAATTAAGCCTCAATTTTCTCAACCAAAACTTTTGTGTATGGTTGACGATGACCAGTTTTAACTCTATAGCGCTTCTTAGCCTTAAACTTAAAGACAATAATCTTCTTAGCTTTATCTTGTGCCAGTACTTTACCAGTAACTTTAGCGCCTTCTACGATTGGCGTACCAACCTTCAAATCATTATCAGTAGAAACCATCATGATTTCATTGAATTCTACATTAGAACCAACTTCTACGTTTAGTTTCTCGACCTTAATGACCAGACCTTCTTCAACACGATATTGCTTACCACCAGTCTTGATAATCGCGTACATAAACTCCACCTCCTTAACCTCAGACTCGCCAAAAACCAGGCAGCTCATCAAGAACATTTTTTAACTCTTTAAAGTTAGCCCGTCCAGAGCGGTTTCGGCGTAGAGAGCGCGCACATAATGTGCATATTTATTTTCGCCGCCTACAACAATTTATTCTAACATAATAGTTCCATTAAGTCAAGAGATTATACATGCTTGAGCATAAGTCCTATAAACATTTTCTATCTTAATTTTTACATTAAAATTCACTAATTTGCCAGCATTTTGAATATCAAGAACATAACCATCAATCCTGGCAATTCCATCATTAGGATTATTTACATGGGTTTCTTCAACATATACCATCAATTCTTGACCTTCTTGCACTGGTAAAGCCAATAAAGCCATTTCCTGCTTACTGCCAACTTTTATGATTTCAATTTCTTCTCGATGAAAATCTCCACAACCTTTTATATAGATCTCTTTTTTTAACTCAGATTCTAAATCAGTCAAATTTTGACCTCCTAGTCCTATGAGTAGAGAAGCTACATCTGGATGGACACCAAGGAGAACTGCTTCAAAATCTTTCTCTGCCATCAACCTCTTAATCATTCTAACTGCTCTTAACGATACAGTCTCCTGAGAGAGGATTCTACCCTTTCCTTTACAATAAGGACACTTAATCTGTAAATATTCCTCTAACCCTTGCTTAACTTTTTTGCGAGTCATCTCAACCAAGCCCAAATGAGTCATTCCCATAATCGTAGAACGAGTTTTATCTTTTTTAAGCTCTTCTTCGAAAACTTTTAAGAGCAATTCTTGATCTTCATGGGTCTCCATATCAATAAAATCAATAATTATAATTCCACCAATATCTCTGAGCCTTAATTGACGCGCAATTTCTTTTACAGCCTCTAAGTTGGTCTTTAAAACTGTATCATTTAAATTAGTTTTACCAACATATTTACCTGTATTTACATCAATAGAAGTTAATGCTTCTGTTGGATCAAAAACTATATGTCCTCCACAGTCTAACCAAACTTTTCTTTGTAATGCTTTATCAATTTCATATTCTAGCCCATAAAAGTCAAAGATCGGTTCTGGACGGTCATATAAATAAATTTTTGATTTATATTGAGGAACAATCATGTTAACTAATTTAAAGACATCTTTGTAATCCTTCTCAGAGTCAATAACGACCTTCGCAATTTCTGGAGTTAAAAGATCACGTACCATCCGTTGAACTAAATTCAAGTCAGAATGGACTAGAGTAGATAATGAACTCTTATCATATTGTTTCTGGATCGTTCCCCAAAGTTTATGGAGAAAATCTAAATCAGCCTTAATTTCTTCATCACTGATTCCTTCAGCAACAGTTCGAACAATTAAGCCCATTCCTGAAGGGCAAATCTCTTCAGCTAGATGTTTTAAATGATTTCTCACTTCATCTGATTCAATCCGGCGTGATATTCCGATATGATCAACTTTGATCATTAAAACCAAATATCGACCTGGTAAAGTAATGTCACAGGTGGCCCTAGCACCTTTACCTCCGAGAGATTCTTTAACTATCTGTACCATGATCTCTTGACCTGGATGAACCACTTCATTGATTGCAGGTTCTTTTTCAGGTATTTTATCTAATAATGAAAGGGCATCACTTACATGAAGGAAAACATTTTTGTCCAAACCGATATCCACAAAAGCAGCTTGCATTCCAGGTAAAACGTCGGCAACTCGACCTTTATATATATTACCAACAATTCGGGAATTGTCTTCCCTATCGTAATAAATTTCATCTAAATGTCTATCTTCTAAAACAGCAATTCTCGTCTCTTTACTCTCTACATTGACTATAATCTCTTTAGCCATTCCGATTCATCTCCCAACCAGTGAACTCGTCCAGCTAAAGCTGAACATCGGGGCTTCAGTAAGGGATTCTACCTCCACTGAAGATTAAAAACAATTCCCCCCACTTATAGAAGTGGGGGTCTTAACTCAAAAGATAAACTTTCAGATTTTCGCTGCCTCGAAGGGTGTGAGAAGACGGCCTTTCTCTTCTATATATAAACCCTTTCGATGCATCCAGGTATATGGCACTATCTCAATTCCTTCATACTCAGCTAAAGCGACCACTACCTCATCCGGACGAAGATTACCATTGCTACCTGTTTGAGAAGTTAGTTGAAGAATAAAATCATCTGCCATTTCAATCAACTTTAAATCACGGAGCAAAGGTTTAATATCTAATTCCCGAATTTTCTTTTTACTTTGACGTTTAATCAAAATTTTATCCTGCTTATAGATTTCTCTAATAGCCTCTTGAATACCTTCTTTTTCTAAATTCGTTTTTAATCGAATCATATAAACTGCTATATTAATTTGTGCAGTTAAAGATTTCACCTGAGGCGAAATAATCTCTGCTTTCACCAATTCTAAACCTTTAGGCATTTGAGGTTTCATCTTCTCCATAAATTCACTTACACTAATCTTTTCAGCAAATTCTATATCCATATATTCAGCGTTGCTTGTTATTCCTACTTTTAGAGCTGGGCCCATGGAAATCAAATGATGTGGATTAAAACCTTGAGAGAAAGCAATTGGTACTTTAGCTCGACGAATAGCTCTAGAAATAGTACTCATCAAATCCAGATGAGAGATAAATCTAACAGATTCTTGTTTAACAAATTGTATTCGCATTTTTAACATGATCACTCAGCCCCCAAAAGTTGAATTGCCACATTAAGATTGTCACAACAACCACATTGGGAACAGTACTCAAAACGACAATCAACAGTATTCTCTTCTTTGATAGCTTTCTGATATTCATTCCAAAGATAATCCTTGCTTACTCCGCTTTTAATATGTCCCCAAGGTAAAATGTCTTCTTTATCATAAGGGAAGTTAATGTAATAATTATGGTCAATTCCAGCTTCTTCAAAAGCGTTAATCCAGAGATCATAGTTAAAATATTCAGACCAACTGTCAAATTTAGCTCCATTTTTCCAAGCTAAATATAACGCTTTTGCTAATCTTCTATCACCTCGAGCAAAGACTCCTTCTAGAATACTAATATCTGCATCATGCCAATTAAGTTTCATACCTCTACCTCGAACTTCTTCTCTTAGAATTTGTTGCTTGCGACGAATCTCTTCTAAAGAAGCCATCGGTTCCCATTGAAATGGAGTATGTGCTTTGGGAACGAAGTTAGAAACACTAACAGTAATGTGAACAGGTCTTGTACCATTTTGACGTCGAATTTCATCACATAATTTTGATACTTTTTTAGTCAATTCTCCAATCCCGACTAAATCTTCATCTCTCTCGGTTGGTAGACCTAACATGAAATAGAGCTTAATACCTGTCCATCCTTCATTGACTGCAGAGGAAGTTGCCTCAATAAGATTCTCCTCAGTAACCCCTTTATTAATGACATTGCGCATTCTCTGAGTACCAGCCTCTGGTGCAAAGGTTAAACCTGTTTTTCGTACCCGTTGTACCTCTTTTGCTAATCCCACAGAAAAACTGTCAATTCTAAGAGATGGAAGAGATATTCCTATTCCCAGGTTCTGATACTCATCAACCAAATCTTCAGCTAATCGTTTAATTCCAGTATAATCACTGGTACTTAAAGATGCCAGAGAGATTTCATTATAACCAGTGCTATCAAGAAGTTTCTTCGCTTGTTCTTTTAGAGTCTTCAAACTACGTTCCCGAACAGGACGATAGATCATTCCTGCTTGACAGAATCGACACCCTCTAGTGCAACCTCTGGCAATCTCTAAGACTACTCTATCATGAATAACTTCCATAAAAGGAACGATAAATTTTTCAGGGTAAAAAGTCTGATCTAAATTTGCAATTACCTGTTTTTCCACAGATTGAGGAACACCCTCAATCGTAGGTTTTACTTCTATCACTTTACCTTCATCATTATATTTCACTTCATATAACGAAGGCACATAGACTCCACGAATCTGAGCTAAATGAAAAAGAAGTTTACTTCTCTCCCATCCCTGGCTTTTTCCTTTTTCAATAAATTCCATAATTTCTTCAATCGTCTCTTCAGCCTCACCTATATAAAAGAAATCGATAAAATCAGCAATTGGTTCTGGATTATATCCACATGGTCCACCAGCACCAATGATTGGGTCCGTGTCACTACGATCTTTTTGGAACATTGGGATTTCTGCTAAATCTAACATATTTAATATATTAGTATAAGACATCTCATATTGAAGTGTAAATCCAATAAAGTCAAACTCCTTTATTGGAAGTTGGCTTTCTAAAGCAAACAAAGGAATATGATGCTCTCTCATTTTTGATTCCATATCTACCCATGGAGCAAAAACCCTCTCTGTTACCCAGTTCTCACGTTGATTTAAAAGATGATATAAAATCTTTATTCCCAGATGAGACATACCAATCTCATATGTATCAGGAAAAGCCAGCGCAATTTTAAAATTAACATCTGCATGATCTTTATGAACCGAATTCCATTCATTACCATTATAACGTGTCGGTTTTTCGACTTCTGGTAAAATCGACAACAACAATTCTTTATCCATTAAAATGCCCCCTCGTATTAATACTAGAGAAATTAATTTCGTTTTCTCTAATTGAAAATTTCCTGATAAACCATTTTTATTTGTTCTACAATTAGAGCAAAATCCCTTTTTTTATGAAGAAGATAATAATTCTTTAACAGGAACATTTCTACCCTCTTCAAAGAAAGTATTCAAAACTTCAATCTCCGTTATTATACCCAAAAAATGATAGTCTTCATCATAGATCAAAAATCGGGTAAAACCATTTGGATCAATCCCTTTCAAGATACTGGTTATCAGCGTATCTTCTGACACCAGCAATTCATGACAGGGAAGTAATTTTGCCTCACGAAGCAATGTCTTTTTCTTTATCAAATACTTCATTAAGACAAAGATTGACTGTTCTTCTTCCTTCATTGTTGCAAAATAAACGAAAAAAGCTACTAACAACGAAATCAAACCTGTTTTACCTGTTAGCCATGTAAAAAAAGCTCCTCCTCCTGCTATGAGAGTCAAAATTCGCGTGACCTGAAGGGTTATATGAGTCGCTTTCCAGTATCCTTTATTAAAAACAAGATTCGCTCTGAGAATCCTTCCTCCATCTAATGGTAAGGCGGGAATTAAATTAAAAATACCAATACTTAAATTACAGGACATAAAAAATCGAACCCTCTCATAATCAAGAAGACCATACCTCACACATAAAATTGTCAGGAGTAATAGCGTTAGATTTAAGGCTGGCCCGGCTATAGCCACCCTTCTTTCTATAGAAGGATTTATCTCTAACATATCATCAAAAACTGCCACACCGCCAAAGGGAAGCAACTCAATTTTCTTTATCTTTAAACCATAATAACGCGCTGTAAAAACATGGGCCAGTTCATGAAGAAAAACCACCATAAAAGCAATCAATGCCCGGGCCAGACCTCCGACCAGGGCAAAGAGCAAGATTATCACCAAAAATAACCAATTCACCTTTATCTTTATTCCCCACAATTTCAAAATGGTCATCCTTGCCACCCCGCAATGATTTCCCGTATCTTTTCATTAACCATTGTTGAAAATTGACCTAGTTTTTCCTTCAAGGAATTAGATGCCTGTTCTTTCCAAACATTCGCACGGACTCCCAGATTCAATTGCTTAATCCCTAGTTTCTCAACATCCTCTGAATCCCAACTGAACTCATCAGATAAGGCATATTCTACATAAGAAAGAACCTTTTGGCTCCAGGGAGTTTCCACTTGCTGAATAATACAAATTAATAAAAAAATATAAAATGCCAGGACAATCTGGCGCCAGATCATTTTTTTTGGCATAAAAAAACTCCCTCCTTTATATCTTTTTATAATTATATTAGATAAAAGAAGGTACTATGCCCAAAATTATTTCGACTTTAAAACATAATTTTCTGTTTTCGCATTCTTACATTCAACACTAACCCAACCGCAATCAAGTTTGTAAGCAATGAACTGCCTCCATAGCTTACAAAAGGTAATGGAATACCCGTAACCGGCATCACACCCATGGTCATTCCAACATTCTCGAGAATATGAAACATCCACATTGAAGCAACCCCAACAACCACTAACGTACCAAAGGAATCTCTTGCATCTCTAGAAATAAAAACACAACGAATGAGAAGTGTAAAATATAAAATCAAAACAAATGTTGCCCCAACAAAACCTAACTCCTCCCCAATCACTGGAAAGATAAAATCTGTATGTTGTTCAGGCAAAAAACGGAGTTGATTTTGGGTACCATTAAACAACCCTTTCCCAAAAAGTTGTCCTGACCCAATAGCGATCTTAGACTGAATTATGTTATAACCATGTCCATAAGGATCGATATATGGATCAATAAGCACCTGTAAACGTTTTAACTGATATGCTTTTAGAAAAGGAAAGCTAAAGTCATAATAGATACTTAAGAGAACCAGAACTAATACCAAAACAATTGCAGTAACAATAACAAAAGTCATCAGTTTAGCATTTCCACCACCAACATAAAGCATGCCAATGGTAATTCCAATAAAAACCAAAGACGTACCCAAATCATTTTGTGCTAAAACTAATAAGACTGGCAGAGCTGCCACTCCACATGTCTTCAACATTCCGGATAAATATTTCATCTCATTTTCCCGTGAAGAAATAAAGGCCGCTAATACAATTATCATCGCTAACTTTGCAATTTCAGATGGCTGAAAGCTAACAGGTCCAAGACGAAACCAACTTTTTGAACCTGAAACTGTCGATGCAAAAACTAAAGTTACAGTCAAAATTGCCAGAGTAAAAAGATAAATTATACTTGAATACTCTTTCAACCACCGATAATCAACAAATTGAATAACCGCTATAATCAATAATCCTAGAACAGTTGCAGTAAGTTGCACCTTCAGGAAACTCTTACTATACTCTTCCATAGTATTAAAATAGGTTGCACTGGCAATAATCATCATTCCAATTGAAATCAATAGTAAAACTATGAGCAAAACAGAAAAATCAAAATTTCTAATTAATTTTCGATTAAAGTCAATCATTTTTATATCCCTCCAGTTACAATTATATAATATCTGAAGGTGGAAGTCTATCTTCTTTACAGATTTATATCATCTAAAAATAAAAGCAGGGAATTTCACCCTGCTTAATTACGTTTAGATTTAATTGGAATATTTGCCAACAATAACATAGTCTCTTGTTCTCGTTTCAAACTCATCTCAAGATCAGCTGTATCAACTTCAACATATTTAGACACCACTGATATAATATCTTTCTTCATATTCTCTAATTCCCGAGGAGAGAGTTTGATTCTGTCATGGACGAGGACAAATTGGAGGCGTTCTTTGGCTACATTTTTACTACTTTCTTTAGAAGATATCTTTTTGAGAAAATCAATCACCTCATATCCTCCTCTCACGATAAGCCAATGATTCGCTTAAAGCGATCCATCAGATTTCCTTTTTCAAGGTTTAATAAAGGAACATCTGCCCCTTCAAGCCTACGTGCAATATTGCGAAAAGCTAAACCTGAACGTGATTCATCATCTAAAACCACTGGTTCACCTCGATTGGTGGAGATAACAATATCCTCATCTTCAGGTACCACACCCAATAAACCAATAGCCAGAATCTCAATCATATCATCAATATCCATCATATCACCGCGTTTGACCATATCAATCCGAAGTCGATTAATGATCACCCGTGGTTCCTTTAAGCCTTCAACTTCTAAAAGTCCAATAACCCGGTCTGCATCCCGTACAGCAGAAACTTCTGGTGTAGTAACGATAATTGCCTCTTCTGCTCCCGCAATAGCATTCCTAAAGCCCTGTTCAATCCCTGCTGGACAATCCACTATTACATAGTCAAAATCCTTCTTCAAATCGTTTGTCAATACTTTCATCTGTGAAGGATTTACTGCATTTTTATCCCGAGTTTGAGCAGCTGGTAACAGATGTAAGTTTTTGTTTCGCTTATCCTTAATTAATGCTTGCTCTAATCGACATGTACCTTCAACTACATCCACGATATCATAGACAATTCGATTTTCTAACCCCATAACTACGTCTAAATTTCTAAGACCAATATCTGCATCAATTAAGACAACTTTTTTTCCCTCCATAGCGAGAGCAGTTCCTAAATTAGCTGAAGCGGTGGTTTTACCTACACCACCTTTACCAGATGTAATGACCAAAACTTTTCCAGCCATGCCTTTACCTCCTCTGCTTAATATTCAAAACCCTCAATTACAATAAAGCCATCTTTTATAAAAGCTCGTTCAGGTTTAATCTTACCTCTTTTTCTGATAACTTTTCCATCTGGTGAACGAGAAATACAATGGGCAATCCTTAACTGGGTTGGTTGTAAAGAAATCGCATAAACCTCAGCTTCAGTATTACCTTGAGCCCCAGCATGAACAACTCCCCACAGATGTCCCATAACAATCACATCTCCAGAAGCAATCACTTCAGCTCCTGGATTTACATCTCCAATAATTGTCATGTTCCCTCTGTAAGAAACTTTTTGCCCTGAACGAATGGTTCTTTTGAGGATTAAAGTATCATCCTCATTCTTAATTAAAGCTTTATTTTGTAAAAACTGAGCAGATAACATGGGGGTACTCACAAATTCAATTCCTGCTAATTCGAACTCTTGGCATAGATTGATCAATGCTATCTTTTCGTAAGGAGAAATAACCCGGTTCCCTGAATTAATAGTAATTGATGAACCACGAAAAAAATCATTAGCATTAACAAATTTTTCCTTAAGTTCTTCTAAAATATTCGGAAATTCAATCTGCTCATTCAAATAAATTGTTAAACCTTGATTGTTACCTCTAACCAAGACCCCCTGTCGTGTCATTTTAGTTCCTCCCTATTTACCAACGAAATCCATGGTATGTGAGCTTTTGTGCGACTACTTTTTGTGGGCTAATCATGCTATATATTTCTTCACAACCCAACAAATCTCCTGCATCAATTTGGAAAATTATAATTATGGTGAAGAAAAAGTTTCTTTAAAGAAATTCTTTAAAGCCTCATAAAAACCTGGATCTATTTCTTCATCTAACACACCAAATTCATCTTTATCAGAAATATTAGATGGAGCATTTTCATCAGCATTCATTCCCTCTTCACTTTCACCTTCTGCTATTTCCTCTTCTTCCTCAGGTGGTGGATCAGGAATATTAAAATAGTACTTAAAAATTTCCCGAGCAATCGGTAAAGTTTTACTACTAGACATTCCCTGTTCAATAAAGATAAGGATTGCGATTTCTGGATCTTTAACAGGTGCAAATCCTGCAAACCAGGCATGGTTTGCCACTTCAGAACCAATCTGAGCAGTACCTGTTTTACCAGCTATTTCAATGTCTAAATCAGCAAAATATTTTCTAGCAGTACCATAGGTAGTTACACCTAGCATACCTTCTTTAACAATATTAAGATTTTTATCACTAACAGGTAACTCACCGATAACTTCAGGTTCAAACTGTTTAACCTGCATCCCATCATAACTTTCAATCCGATCTACAATATAAGGTCGATAAATCTTACCTCCATTACCAATCGCACTAACATAATTGATAAGCTGTATAGGAGTAGTTGTCAAATCCCACTGACCAATAGAAAGATGCAATGAGTTTCCTGGATACCATATCTCTCTATATTTCTGTTGCTTGTAATCCCTATCAGGCACCCTACCCTTATTCTCTTGCGGAAGATCAATTCCAGTCAACTCTCCTAATCCAAAACCTCTAGCGTAATTTGGAAGAGTAATTCCACCTTTATCTAAATTATAAAGTTGATGAGCTACTTTATAAAAGAAAACGTTATTCGACTGTGCAATGGCCTCTACTATATTTAAATCTTTATAACCTCTACTAGTCCAGTTTTTGTAAGTCCAACTACCAATCTTATAAGCTCCATTTGGATCATCAAAAAGAGTATTTTTATCAATTACGCCATCTTCCAGCATTGCAGGTGCTGATACCAATTTAAAAATAGATCCGGGTGCATAAGTCCCACTGATGCATCTATTGGTAAATGGCTTTTTTTGATCATTATTCAATTTGTTGAATTCTTCATGGCTAATTCCATTGGAAAAAAGATTGAGATCATAATCAGGGTTACTAGCCATCGCTAAAACTTTTCCGTTTTGAGGATTCATAACAATAATTGCTCCACCTATCGGACCGCCCTTCATATCAATATCCTCTTTTGCAATTTCGCGTAATTCCTTTATTTTTGCATCTAAAAGTTCTTCTATTTTTTGCTGTAAATCGATATCTATATTTATAAACAGATTGTTCCCGGGTAAAGGCGTATTCACTCCCAAAGTTCGTATCTTTCGACTTCGGCTATCAACTTCAATCAACTCTTTACCATTCTTTCCTCTTAAAAAACTTTCATAATATCGCTCTAGACCAGTTTTACCGATATAGTCTTCTCCCCGATAACCATCTTCTGAAAATAACTGTAACTCTTCTCGAGAAATTGCTCCCATATAACCAATTACATGAGAAGCCATCGATCCATACACATAATCTCGAATAGATATCTTTTCAACCACTACTCCAGGAAGATCTGAAAGTTTCTCTTCTAAGGTTACCATTTCTTCCTGATTAAGATTACGCTTAACCTCAAAAGTATTTCGTTTTTTACTACCTTTAGCAATGCTTTTGATCAAAAGAGCATCATATTTTAAAGGAAAAAGTTCACTAAGAGTTTGGCAGGTCTTTAAAAGATTAGCAGTACTCACCTTACGCAAATGTACCTGTAAATATTCTTTGAGAATATTTCCTTTGTTATCAACTTTTTGCTCAATAGTTATACCCTTTAACTTTTCTTGATTTTCTAATATAATTACTTTTTCTTCAGTTTTTAAATCATCTATCAAAATTACTTTTCCATCAACCACATTACCCAAAAGATTTTTAATCAATTCCATCCTGTCTAATTTTAAAAGATCACTTAATTCATCTATCGTTTTCTTTAAATTATCTTCACTACGTAGATCCTTTATAGTAATAGAAATTGAAGCAGAGTAGGCCAATTTATTTGCAACTAAAATTTCTCCATTACTATCTAAAATTTTACCACGTGGTGCACCAATTGTATGAAAATCAACTCTGTTATTCTCAGCTTGACTAAGAAAATTAGCACCTTGAAACAATTGAAGATAAGCAAGACGTCCTATAAGAATTAAAAAAATCATTAGGATTATTAAACCAAAACCCAATGTTCTCCTCTCCATATTATGAGAAATGGCCACAAATATCACCTCCATCTAATACTAAACGCTTTAGTGTAACACTTATAAAATTAACACCTATAAGTGTTACATTAAAGCGTTAATAATTAGCCCATAAAAAGTAATTTAGTCACACTCACATACTATATATAGTGATGAAACCATATATTCATCACTATATATAGTATGTGAGTTTTTGTGGGACTACTTTTTGTGGGTTAATCATTAATAATAATATATTTTTTTCTCTAATAAGTACAAACTAGGATAAATAGGAATAATACAAACTAGATTAGTTATCGCAAGGGGAAAAATTTTAGCTTTTAATGCCCACAAAGGGGAAATAGAGAAAATTAATTGCTCTGATAAAAATAAAAAGAGAAATTCATGCACAAAAGTCATGATAAAAACTATCATCATCGGAATAATAATATGGTTTTTAAAAATTTTTCCTTCCAACAGGCCTGCAAGATATCCTACAATAATTTTTAGTAAAGTATTAACCCCGAAATTACCCAAAAGCAAATCTAATAAAATTCCTGCACCTAATCCTAACTGAATGCCAAACAGGGAGCCCCTTAAAAGGGCTCCACAAATTACAACAATCATTAATAAATCTGGAATTACACCTAACGGTCTAACCAAGATAAAAAAAGTTGATTGCAATACAATAGCAAATAACAAAATTCCTCCATAAATTAGCTTGCGCATAATTTTTCTCCTTCAAAACTCAAGAATTATTAAAACTTCCTCTAAAGGTGATAAGTTTAGAAAAGGTTTTATCTCAGCCTGCTGAATCGCTCCAAAATTTTCCTCTTTAATTCGGATTACTTCACCAATAGGAATCCCCATAGGAAAATTACTGGTTGTCAAGCCAGAAGTTACTACAAAATCTCCTTCTTGTATGTCAGTATCCCAGGCGATTTGATCCAATAACAACATATCTTGTCTTTCAGCCAAACCACGAACGATTCCAATAGCTCTAGACTCTTCTCGTTCAATCCGACCACCAACTGCAAAATTCACCTCTGATAATAAAACCAGTGTAGCAGTATTTGCTGATACACTTTTTATCTGCCCTACCAAAGCTCCATTATAGGTGATAACAGGCATCTTTTCCTGTATTCCATCACTATAACCTCGATCAATAATTATATCCTGTATCCAATTATTAGGAGTCATTCCAATCACTTTGGCGCCAACTGTTTTAAAAGGAACTAATTCTTTAAATGCCAGCAGTTTACATAATCTATTATTTTCCAAAACAATCTTATTATAGTCAGTCATTTGAAGTTGAAGTTTTTCTACCTGATCACTCAAACTTTTATTCTCTTCCTGTATCTCTTTTAAGTTAGTCAATAGAGTAAAATATTCATTTACTGAATGATGAACGTTAGCTACAATTTTTTGGAAAGGTCGAAGAAATTCAGAAAGAACATTTTTTGGAAAATTAGTTTCTTTAATTGGCCCTCTCCAAATTAAAAATCCCATACTTAAGAGAACAATGATTATAATCAGGATAATCCAAGTTTTTTTTCCGCCAGATAACTTCATAATAAACCCCGCCTTTTGAAAATCTTCTTACCTTATGAAATTTTTTTAGGAGTAATTAAAACCCTTTTTAAAATATGAAGTTCATCTAAAACCTTTCCAGTTCCTAAGGCTACACAATCTAGCGCATGTTCAGAAATATGCATTGGCATACCTGTCTCTTTAGAGATCAATTGATCTAAACCGCGAAGAAGTGCACCCCCACCAGTTAAAATAATTCCTTTGTCCATAACATCAGATGCTAACTCTGGCGGAGTTTGTTCTAAGGTTCGTTTTACAGCACTTACAATACGATCAACAGGTTCCTTTAAGGCATCTTTGATCTCCTCCGCTGTAATTTCAATAGTTTTAGGTAAACCTGATACTAAATCACGTCCTCTAACTTCCCAACTATTATTCTGTTCTGGATCTACAATTGCTGCACCAATCTCAATTTTTACTTGTTCAGCAGTTCGTTCTCCAATCATCAGATTATAATTTTTTTTCACATAACGAACAATAGAATAATCCATCTCATCTCCACCAATTCGAATAGAAACACTGGTTACAATACCACCTAAAGAGATGACTGCAACTTCTGTAGTACCTCCACCAATATCCACAACCATATTACCTGCAGGTTCATGCACAGGAAGGCCTGCACCTATTGCAGCAGCCATTGGCTCTTCAATTAAATAAGCCTCTCTTGCCCCTGCATGTATTGCTGCATCATGAACAGCCCGCTTTTCTACTTCAGTTACACCTGATGGCACGCAAATAACTATTCTGGGATGAACAAGACGAATTCGTTTGTGAGCTTTATTAATAAAATGACGTAACATCGCTTCTGTTACATCAAAATCAGCAATTACACCATCTTTCATTGGACGAATAGCTATTATATTACCAGGAGTCCGCCCAATCATTCTTTTTGCTTCTTCACCAACAGCTAGCACCTCACCAGTATCTTGTTGCTTTGCAACTACAGACGGTTCACGAATAGTAATCCCCTTACCTTTGAGATATACTAGAGTATTTGCAGTCCCCAAATCTATTCCCATATCTCGAGAAAAAGGAGCACTAAGAAACTTAAACATGTTTTTTCCACCTTTCAAACTTTAGTGTATCAAATAATACCGCGTTCTTTTAAACTTATATATTGTTTATCTCCTAAAATGAGATGGTCCAATATTTGAATTCCTAAAATTTTACCACTTTGACATAGTCGCCTGGTTACTTCTAAATCTTGATAGCTAGGTTCTGGATTTCCACTTGGATGATTATGGGCCAATATTACAGCAGATGAGCTTCTTCGAATTGCTTCACGAAAAACTTCTCTAGGATGAACTATGGTTTCATTTACACTCCCTCTTGATACCTCTTCAATTGCAAGAATCTGATTTTGATTATCTAAAAGAACTATCCAAAAAACCTCTTTTTTCAAAAATCGCATCTTAGGCATCAGCAATTCAACCAGTTCTGTTGCTGAATGAATTCTCTTTTTCGTATGTTGAGCTGATTGAACCCTTTTAGTCAATTCTCCAAGGGCAACTAAGTGAACAGCTTTAGCTTGTCCTATGCCTTGAATATTCATCAGTTCTTCTACACTCACATCTAGAAGACCTTTTAATCCATTAACATAACCCAAAAGCTTCTCTGCAAGCCCAATGGCTGTTTGGTTTCTTGTACCAATACGTAGAATAATTGCTAATAACTCAGAATTAGAAAGATTTTCTGGGCCAAATTTGACAAGTTTTTCCCGTGGACGCTCTTCAATAGGAAGATCTGTAATCCGAAAATGTGCATTTTTGCCCATTTTTCACCTCATTTATAGAGATTATGAAACTACTAAAAAAGTCCTATTCCTCCTTGATTTAACATCTCTATAGTTCTCAATATCGGCAAGCCTACCACATTGAAAAAGCAGCCATCAATCTTTTTAACAAAAAGGGCACCTTTTTCTTGGATAGCGTAAGCACCTGCCTTATCCATCGGTTCTCCACTTTCCACATATCTCTCAATCTCTGAATCAGTTAACTCACGAAAATAAACCTGAGTGATCTCAACATCCACCCAATGCTGCTCAGTTTCGCTGTCTACAACTGCTATACCAGTCATTACTTGATGATTCCGCCCACTCAATCTCTTTAACATTTGAAAAGCTTCCTCTTTTGAGCTAGGCTTTCCTAATACAGTTTGTCCATCCACTACAAGTGTATCAGCACCAAGAACTAAAAACTTCTCTTTTGTAGTGACTTTCTGAGCCACCTTCTGAGCCACATCTGACGCTTTTAAAAGAGCTAAGTCACCTACCAATTTTATCGGATCTGACTCCGAAATGTTCTCTTCAACAGTACTAGGGATAATTTCAAAATCCAGCTCAATCTGTTTAAGCAAATCTCTTCTTCTTGGAGAAGCAGACGCTAAAATCAATTTTTTCATTAGTAAAACCTCCAAACAACCACTCTTTTTATTATATCATAAAACTAGAAATCTGCTACACTAACTTAGTTACCAAATTTTATTAAGATGATTCGCCCACAAAAAGTAATTTAGTCACACTTGCATACCATATAAAGTACTGACCCCGCCATTTCAGTACTTTATATGGTAGGCAAGCTCTTGTGCGACTACTTTTTGTGGGTTAATCATTACATATAATGATTATTTCAATAACCGCAGGACGATTTCCTTTAACTTTTACATAATTTTCACTTAGATTTTCATTCTTTACGAAATTAGGTCTTTAGTCTTCGTAATACCTTCTTATTCGCTTCAATCGTCTCATCAATCTCTGATTCTGTATGAACCAAAGAGATAAAACCTGCCTCAAATTGAGAAGGAGCTAAATAAATTCCTTCTTCAAGCATTCCCTTAAAGTATTTTGCGTAAAATTCAGTATCTGAACTACGAACAGTTTTATAATCTTTTACTTCTTGATCTGTGAAGAAAAGAGAGAACATTGATCCAGAGCGAGTTAAAAAAGCTGGGACATTTAATTCTTCTAAATTCTGACGAATTCCATCTTCTAACCTTTTACCCATTAACCAAAGCTGATCATAAACCCCAGGTTTTTGTAAAAGGGATAAAGTAGAGATTCCAGCTGCCATTGCGAGTGGATTTCCTGAGAGAGTACCTGCTTGATAAATTGGGCCTTCAGGAGCTAAGTGTAACATAATCTCCTTTTTACCACCATAAGCACCAACAGGCAAACCACCTCCAATAATCTTACCGAAACAGGTAAGATCTGGATCAATATCATAAAGTTCTTGAGCTCCACCATAAGCAACTCGAAAACCAGTCATTACTTCATCAAAGATAAGTAGAGTGCCATACTCTTTCGTCAACTCTCTAAGACCTGACAAATATCCCTCTTTAGGTAATATCAATCCCATATTACCTGGAATTGGCTCTAAAATAACCGCCGCTATCTCCTCACCACGTTCAGCGAAGATTTTACACAATGTTTCCAGATCATTATATGGCGCGGAAATTGTATTTTTAGCAAAATCTTTTGGTACACCTGGACTTGTAGGAACGCCTAAGGTAGTTGCACCTGACCCTGCCTCAATTAAAAGATAATCAGCATGGCCATGATAACATCCTTCCAACTTCACGATTAGATCTCGATCAGTATAACCTCTCGCAAGCCTAATCGCACTCATCGTAGCTTCTGTTCCTGAATTCACCATTCTAATCATCTCTACTGATGGAACAGCTTCTACGACTATTTGAGCTAGAATTGTCTCCAGTTCTGTTGGCGCTCCATTTCCATATGTAAGAACTTCTTCTAAAGCAGCTAATACATCAGGATGACGATGTCCAACAATCATTGGCCCCCATGATCCAATATAATCAATATATTCATTTCCATCAATATCATAAAGCCATGCACCCTTAGCTCGATTTATAAAAATCGGACTACCTCCTACAGACTTAAAAGCACGGACAGGACTATTTACTCCTCCAGGGATAACCTTTTTCGCTTCTAAAAAAGCTTCTTTAGATTTATTCAAGTTCATCTATGTCACCTCCAAAATATTGAACAAGGGCTTTTAAAAGACCCGCAATAGTATATTCTTTAGCTATTAAGTTTACATTACCACCCAATTCTTCTATGGTCTTTGCAATAATTGTCCCTATGCAAGCTGTAGTTATATTTTTAAGCATTTCAGATAAAGATGCTGGCTTTAAAAGTTCTACAAGATTCCTGACCGTTGAGGAACTTGTAAAAGTGATAGCATCAATTTTACCTTCCTTCAATATTTGAGCCAAATCAGAAATTCCCTCACCGATTACAGTCTGATAAACAGCCACCTCATCTACAAATGCTCCTTTTTTTGCAATGTTTCTGGTAAAACAGCTCTAGCCTTTTGAGCACGAGGTAGAAGAATTTTTGCACCCTGAAGATCACTTATACTAGTTAAACCATCAGCCAATTCTTCAGCAACAAATTTATTAGGAACAAAATCAACTCTCAACCCATAGGCTTTAAGCCTTGCTGCAGTTTCAGAACCAATGGCAGCTAATCTAGCTTTTCCTAAAACTCGTACATCTAGACCTTTTTCAAATAGTCTTTGCACAAAATATTCAACACCATTAACACTAGTAAAAATGATCCAATGATATTCTTCCAAACTTTTTAGTTTTTCATCCAAAGACTCCCAATTTAATGAAGGCTTAATTGCAATAGATATTTCCTGTAACGAATCATTTCTGCTTTTTCTCGTAATGCTTTAATAATCGGTTAAACTTCACGAATTCGTAACCAATGCTCAAACTTCACCTCTTCTGTGTGGATCAATTTCTGAGCAAGATTTATCTCATCTTTATAGCCTTTATGAAGCCATTCCACGGCAATCTGCTGTAAATCGTCTATATTATATACCTTCACATTAGAAAGATGCAATGAAGGATCAACATCTCTCGGAGCAGCAATATCTATAAGCAATAATGGTCGCTGATTACTCTTTAACCGAAATTCTAAATCCTCAGAAGTTATGCTTCTCTAACTTGACCAAGAATCTGTTCTTCACCCAATACCATCGAATCCATTCCTGATACCACTCTATATAAATGGTTTACAACCTCTAAATCCTTATATGTATAGACATATTCATGAAGATCATCTTTTTTTATATCAGTGCGTTCCTCTAACCATCTCCAGATTAGTTTTTCAACATTTAAATCTTTAAGTAAGAAA
Organism: Halanaerobiales bacterium; assembly: GCA_030627905.1. Taxonomy (GTDB): domain Bacteria; phylum Bacillota; class Halanaerobiia; order DY22613; family DY22613; genus JAGMES01. Next base: position 15,189 of record DAOVRZ010000050.1, on the reverse strand, counting down.
TATAACTCTGTTCGATTACATGTTGTAAGAATAATTGTTTCCGAAATCCCTTCTTCTAAACAAAAATATTGGATCATCTCTCCAATCTCTCGATTAGTCAAAGCCATCTTTTCACGCAATTCAAGGGATGCTGATTTATAATTTGCTCCCAATAAAAAAAGTCCCATATTCCCACTCCCTCTAGGCTTTCACATTCATTATAATTCAAGTCTTATCATAACATATAACAAAAAAATTTTCCATACTACTTCTCTTTTTCTCCTACATGTAAAGCAACAATCCCACCTGTTAACGGATAGCTTCTCACTTTTTTTAATCCAATCTTTCTAAAAATTTCTTCAAGTTGGAAACGATCAGGGAAGTGGGTTAAGGAATCGGGAAGATAATTATAGGGGTCTTTCTCTCTACTGATTAACTCTCCTAAACTTGGTAATAAATGATAAAAATAAGTATAATAAATACTTCTAAATAAAGGGTTTTCAGGTTTTGAGAGTTCCAACGAGATTACTACTCCATGAGAACAAACCACTCGCTTCATTTCACTTAACGCAGTAAAAATGTCATCTACATTTCGTAAACTAAATGCCATGGTAGCACAGTCAAATTTGTCATCTTCAAAAGGAATCTTCATTGCGTTACCATATTGGAACGTTATCTGTTCTCTGTTTGGAAAATTCAGCAGATTCTTCTTTCCCTGTTCCAGCATTTCTTTACTAAAATCAAGACCGATGATTTTTGAATCAGGTATTTTCTGGGCAATGGACAGGGAGAGTTTTCCAGTTCCGGTGCAAAGGTCTATTATTTCTTTTGCATCACTATCTTTAACAATTTGAGCGGTGAATCGTCGCCAATAGCGGTCACGTCCAAATGAGAGAAATGTGTTTGCTATGTCGTAATATTTAGCTATTGAGTCAAAGAGATTTTGAATATAAAGTTCTTTTCTTCTCATAAAACCTATCTCCTTACTAGACTTTTGTAGAACTACAATAATATCTTTTCCATTCTATATAAAAAACATCAGCGCCACAACCGAAGTTACCGCCAATGAATTAAACAACAATGGTGCTCCTCCCTTTTCAAACAAATATCCTCCCACTATATTACCAATGATTGCACTAATACTAGTATTAACTGTCTGTAACAAAGTTTGTCCGGTAGTTCGAAACTCTTTTGATACAATTTCATCTACAAAAGTCACACTTGCGATCACAATTAATCCAGAAGAAAGACCGTGTAAAGATTGAACCAACAATAAAGCGATCGGTAATGTAACCCGAGCTTGGAGAATCCAACGCAAAGTAAAGATTGATGTCCCTAAAATAAAGGACGAAGTATAACTAAACCGTCTTAAAAATCGATCAAAACCGTAAAAAATCGGTATTTCTGATAAACTCCAAAGAGCTAAAGCAAACCCTAATAGCCCTATTTTTCCATCTGCTAATTGATTAAAATAGACTGGGAAAAATGTCAAATGAGTAGCTAAAGTTACACGAATCAAAAATATAAAAATGAAAAAATATAATAATTGCCGATTTCTAAATAATAGCTTAAGATCCGTTAATTTCGGAGTCTTTAATCCTTTCCCCTTAACTGGAAAGGAAATAGATACCATTAAAGTTGTAAAAAGAACTAAAGCATACACCACAAATATCTTATTCAACCCAAACCGATAAAAAATCTGGCCTATAAAAGTTACTACTAAAAGATAACCTATTGATCCAAAAAGTCTAATCTTGCCATACTCCTGCCTTTTTCCTTTAAGAGCAGTTAAGATTATACTATCTGTTACTGGAACTATTGGCCCTTGAAAGAAATAAAACATACCAAACATCAATGCAACTGTTAAAAAATGATCTGCCAACCCTACAAAAGAAAAGACCACCATTGATCCAAAAAGAGCGAGTTGTAATAGTCTTTTCTGTGCTTTCTTTAAATCAACTAATACACCCCAAAGAGGTAAAGTTAGAAAGATTACTAATTTCCCAATAGAATTAATTATACCTATCTCAGTTCCAGGCATTCCAAGCACTTCTCGTAAGTACACATTTCTAAAAGCAAGAACTGCAAAAGACATATAAAAGATAAAATTAAACAAGCGAAAAGAGCGAATCTCCTTTTTCATCTCCAAACTATATTCATTCATGCTATATCGTCTCCTTTGATCATTCTTAATAATTATTCGCATTGAACTATTATAACAGTAGATTTAGAAAAGTTCAAATATATTTTCTAACTTACAATTATCATATTAAAAATTTCTTAAATTTAACTTTATAAGTTTTTTTTATTATTATTGTTTAATAAACTATTTTTAAAAAGGGTTTTATCTATTAGTACCGAATTCCTTATTTATATGGGGAGAAGACACTTCTAAAAGGAGGTGCACAGGATGATTAATAAACTTTGGGACTTAACAAATTACGATTGGGAAATATTAGGAGAATCCAATCAAGATTATGGAGTTGGCGACATTATTGATCCTATCAATGTAAAATAATTATTCATCAATTTTTTTACCTATTTTCTATACTTTGAGAATAACCTAACTTTGCTTCTCCCCATTTTAACGACTTTACTAGTCTAAGGAGGGACAATCAATGAAATATCGCCCTTTGAGAATAGTTTGGGAACTTACAAATGCTTGTAATGCCAAATGTATTCATTGTGGCTCAAGATCTGGTAGTCAAAGAGAACATGAATTAACAAAAGAAGAAGCTCTTAAGGTTTGTGATGAACTCAAAGAATTGGGATGTAAACATGTCACTTTAATCGGTGGGGAGTTTTTCTTACAACATTATTGGGAAGCAATAGTAAAGAGATTGTTAGATAATGGTATTAAAGTTGGTCCATTAACTAATGGAATTTTACTAAACGATACCAATTTACAAAAACTAAAAAACCTCGGTCTTAAAGAAGTCTTTATCAGTATTGATGGCATTGAGAAAACTCATGATCATATTCGTGGAGTACCAGGACTTTTTGATAAGATCATTAAAAATATTAAAAAAGCACAAGAAATGGGCTTTGTAGTTGGCGTCAATACTTCTGTTTCAGCAATAAATCTCGATGAGATACCAGATTTATTTACATTGTTGAAGGAAATAGATGTAAAACTTTGGCAAGTTCAAATTGTTGAAGATATTGGAAATGCACAGGATAATCCTAAGTTAGCTTTGACTTTAGAAAATGTCTACCGTCTAACTAAATACATAGCAGAATTTAGAAAACAAAAGGATATGAGAGTTATTTTAGGAGACAACATTGGTTATTTTGTTTCCTTCGAACCAATGCTTAGAGATCAACCTTTTACAGGTTGTGCTGCAGGACGATTTGCACTTGGAATCGAATCTAATGGAAATATTCGCGGTTGTCTTTCAATAATTAGTACTCCAGAAACCGTTGAAGGTAATGTACGTGAACGTTCACTAATTGAGATTTGGAATGACCCAGAACTTTTTAAACTTTACCGTCAACGAACTGTTGAAAAACTGACTGGTTTTTGTGCCCAATGTGAATATCGTAATCTATGTCGTGCCGGATGTTCATCTCTTGCACACTCTCTAACAGGTGGTTTTTATGACAATCCATTTTGCCTTCATAGATACGAACTCGAAAACAACTTGATATAATACATGAATGAATATAAACTTTTATATGCGAAAATTCTACTAAAAAAGGATGTTGGCAAAAAACCAACATCCTTTTTTCTATTTCTTATATGTCACATCAATTGCATTCTTCTTACACTTTTCAAAACAAGCGCCACACTTGATACAAATCTCAGGATCAATCTCATGCATTTTTTTGACTTCACCCTTGATTGCGCTCACAGGACAAACACGAGCGCATAAGGTACAACCAATGCAGTTATCGTTAATCTTGATCTCTTCAACTCTTTCACCATCAAAATCAATGGTTCCCATCGGACATTTTTCTGCACAAATACCACAGTTAATACATTTATCATAATCAATAATTGCTAAATTATCTTTCATCTTGATAGCATCAACAGGACAGTTTTTAGCACAAATTCCACATCCAATACAACCCACTTTACATACCTGCCGAACTTCTTTACCGCTCAAATAAGCAGAACAGCGAATATGATTCTTGCGAGATTCACTAACCAAAGTAATAATAGCTTTTGGACATGCTTGTACACATTTTCCACAACCAGTACAGAGTTCAAGGTCAACAACAGGTAAGTTATCGTCACTCATTTTAATAGCACCAAATGGACAAACAGCAGCACAGTCACCAAATCCTAAACATCCATATTGACAGCCTTTGCTACCTCCACCTACTGCAGTAGCAGCTTTACAACTTTGAATTCCTCGATACTCAGAACGTTGGATAGCTTGGGATATACCACCTTTACAGAGAACCTGAGCTATATATTTTTCACCAACTTTTGCAGTAACACCCATGATTTTAGCAATTTGTACAGCAGTACTTGCACCACCTACTGGACAAGCGTTAATATCGGCATTTCCAGCTACTACTGCATTAGCAAAACTACTACATCCTGGATGGCCACAACCACCACAGTTAGCGCCTGGTAGAGCGGTTTCTATTTCTGCAATGCGAGGATCTTCCTCAACAGCGAATTTTTTTGAAGCAATTGCAAGGCCAGTTGCAAAGAATGCACCTAAAGCGCCCATGCTTAAAAGAGAAGATATATATATATTAGCCACTTTGGGTCACCTCCTATTTTGGTTAATTAAAGTCGAAATAATAACTGCGTTATTTTTTCTTAAATTTAACGACTTCAGAAGGATATTCAAACTCCCACTGAAGCTTTGAAATTATTGTAAGACTTCCACCCCCACCTGTAGCGGAGGAGAATTTCACCTTCTGAAATGTCGTTAAACAATCTGCGTTTCAGCTTTTGTTACATAGGAATCAGACCAGAGAAACCCATGAACGCCAAGGCCATAATACCAGCAATAATTAGTGCCAAAGGAACACCCTTCATTGCTTCAGGAACATCAGCAAACTGCAAGCTTTCCCGAATTCCAGCTAGAAGAACAATGGCCAAAGTAAAGCCTACTCCACCACCAAGACCAAAAATTGTACTTTGGATAAAATCGTAACCTTTCATTGGGATCAGAAGTGCTAAACCCAAAATTGCACAGTTAGTAGTAATAAGTGGTAAAAAGATCCCCAAAGCCTTATAAAGAACAGGGCTAATCTTTTTGATGAACATTTCAACCAACTGTACTAATGAAGCAATTACCAAAATAAACGCAACATATTGTAAAAATTCAAGATGTAATGGCTCTAAAATAAAATTCTGAATAAAGTAGGCACTCATTGCTGTTAAAGTCATAACAAAAGTTGTAGCCATACCCATACTAAATGCTGTCTCAACCTGTTTCGAAACCCCCAAGAAGGGACAGATTCCTAAGAATCTGGATAAAACAAAGTTATTAACCAGAACAGAAGCAGTAAAAATCAATAACAGATCAACAGTATAATCCACTTGTTCCCCCTCCTTTCACTATTTGGACTTGGTCAGATAATTCATAACCCCTAAGAGTACTCCTAGAGTTAAGAACGCACCCGCTGGTAATACCATAATTGTCCAAGGAGTCCACCAAGATGTGAAACCAGGAATTGCTCCACCAAAGATAGTTCCCATACCTAAAATTTCACGAATTGAACCAAGTAAAGTTAATGCCCATGTAAAACCTAAACCCATACCTACAGCATCAATCACAGAATCACCTAGAACATTTTTCGAAGCAAATGCCTCCAAACGTCCCAAAATGATGCAGTTAACTACTATTAAAGGTATAAAAAGTCCCAATACTTCAGCAATATCTGGAAAATAAGCTTTTAATCCATAGTCTGCTATCGTAACAAAAGTAGCAACAATGATAATATAAGATGGTATTCTTACTTTAGATGGAATTATATTCTTAGCCAAAGAGATTATAATCTCTGAGAAAATCAAAACAAACGATGTTGCTAAACCCATTGCAAGACCATTTACAGCTGCATTAGTTACAGCTAGGGTCGGACACATACCTAAAACCAGACGAAAGACTGGATTCTCATTCCACAAACCATTGGTAAAAGTCTGCACACGAGACATTATAACTCACCTCCAAAGGCTTCCTCTACAGCTTTGAGGGTATTCTGAATAATAGTGGTCACCGCATCTGAAGAAATTGTAGCACCAGAAATCGCTTCAACTTCCATTTCATTAGCAACAGGACGTTTCACCACAGAATAATTACCAAAAGGCTTATTTTCATAGTTTGATTTAAAACCAGTTTCAGTAATCCGTGCACCCAAACCAGGAGTTTCCAAGTGGCTTAAGATTTTAATAGCAGAGATCTTCTTTTCAGTAGGAATGAAACCTACCATCATTTTAATCTCACCCTGGAATCCGCCACCTTTAGCTTCAACGGCAATACCGATAGGATTACCATTTGCATCGATACCCTGATAATAAGAGAAATCTCCCTTTTGCTTCAGTTCATATGATTCGATACCAGGTAATACTTCTGCAATCGCGTTTTGCTTTTTAACTTCAGCATTATGAATAATTTTATCATTAGTCATATTAAAGGTAAACGCCAATACTAACCCTGAGAGAATCACAATAACTGTCAAAACCAAAATCATTCTTGACATCTCTTTCATTAGCGTTTCACCTCCCCATAAGTCCGAGGTCGAGTATATCTATTCAACAATGGTACTGCCATGTTCATCAATAGAATGGAGAATAATACACCCTCTGGATATCCACCCCAAAGACGGATGAATACCAAAATAACTCCTGCACCGATACCATATATCCAACGTCCTAATTTGGTTATTGGACTGGTTACCATATCAGTTAACATATAAAATCCACCCAGCATCAAACCGCCTGCTAAAAGATGAAAAATTGGATCTGCTCCAAATACAGCAGTCAAAACTGCTACTGAGCCAAAATAACCTAGAGTAATTCGATAGTCAACATATCCTTTATAGATCAGATAAGCACCACCAAGGATAACAGCAAGAGCAGAAGTCTCGCCAAGAGAACCACCAATATTACCAATAAACATGTTCCAATAGTTCACAGTTGCTCCAGCCAGTGGAGTAGCAGATGCAGTTGCATCAACACCAGCTCCAGGTAAAAACCAACTAGTCATTTCTACAGAAAAAGCGGCTATTAAAAACGCACGACCCACCAAAGCTGGATTGAATGGGTTAAAACCAAGACCACCAAATATTTGTTTTCCTAGAGAAATCGCGACGATGGCACCTAAAGCAGCCATCCAAAGAGGTACTCTAGGAGGCAAAGTTAATGCTAATAAAAGACCTGTTAAAATTGCACTTCCATCAAAGATAGTAACCTGTTTGCCTCTCAATTTTTGCCAAACAGCTTCAGTAAGAACACTAAAAACTACACATGTCAAAATAACTAAAAATGCTTGAAGTTTAAAATAATATACCGCCATCAAACAAGCTGGAATCAATGAAAGATTCACAGTATGCATAATGCGAGATACTGTATCTACATCACGTACATGTGGTGATGAAGTAACGATGAATTTTGGATTAGACATCTTTGATCCCCCCTCGTCTTTTATTTCTGTTTCCTGCGTTCAGCGAGTACTTCAGCTTTACCCAAACGAATATAATGAATCAGTGGGCGTTTTGCAGGACAGATATAGGAACAAGAGCCACACTCAATACAATCTAAAACATCATATTTGTCCATCTCAGCATACATTTGATGCTGTGAATAATTTGCTAAAGTAATAGGCATAAGAAAAACAGGACAAACATCAACACAACGACCACAACGGATACAAGGCTGTGGTTCAAAGTCTGTCACCTCTTCTTGTGTAAGAACTAACACACCAGAAGTACCTTTTAACACAGGAACATCAAGATTATGAATCGCAGGACCCATCATGGGACCACCTAAGATCACTTTACCAGGAGTTCCATTAAAACCGCCAGCATATTCAACTAGTTCAGATACAGATGTACCAACTTTAGCAACTACGTTCTTAGGCTCCTTGATGCCGTGTCCTGTTATTGTCACAGTTCTGTCGATCAATGGCATACCTGTTTTGATCGCACGAGAAACAGCTACAGCGGTAGTTACATTGTTAACAACACATCCAGCATCAGCAGGTAAACCGCCAGAAGGAACTTCTCGACCAGTGATGGCCGTAATTAACATTTTCTCGCCACCTTGTGGGTACTTAGTTTCTAAAGCAACCACTTCAATCTCAGAGTCACCCTCACATGCTTTAATCATAGCATCGATAGCATCTGATTTATTATCTTCAATACCGATATAACCTTTGTTAACTCCTACAGCTTTCATTAATGCTTTCAAACCAAAGATCACTTCTTCTGGCTGCTCCAACATAATCCGATGGTCTACGGTCAAATATGGCTCACACTCTGCTGCATTTAAGATAACATTATCAACAGTTTTACCTTCAGGAATTGAAAGTTTAACATGGGTTGGGAAAGAAGCACCACCCATACCTACGATCCCTGCTTCACGAACAATCTTTCTGATCTCTTCACTTGATAAAGAGCTCAGATCACCTTTTGGTTGTACATCTTCATGCACAGTATTTTGTCCATCTGACTCAATAACTACTGCTAAAGATTTCCCACCTGCTCCTACCTCTACTTCTTTGATTGCTTTAACTACTCCAGAGATACTAGCATGAATTGGGGCAGAGACAAAACTTTGACTGTCTCCAATTTTCTGGCCCACTTTGACCTGATCACCAACCTGGACAAGTGGTTCGCAGGGTGCACCAATATGTTGACGCATAGGGATCACAACTAAAGATGGATCCTTAAGCTTTTCTAAAGCTTTTTTCGCAGTCAACTCTTTATTATAGGCTGGATGGATACCCTGCTTGAAAGTCTTGACTTTCATACTTTTCACCCCTTTTACAAATAAAATAAAAGCTAAAAAATCCCAGTACAAATTTTGACACTTTCTTTACCACCATAACATATTCGGGATTAAAGTCCAAAATCCTTTCAGTTTTCATTAGTTTTTCTTTTCACAATCATTTCAAATGTCTTTATTTGATAGTATTTTATAATAAACATTACTTTATGATTATATCGTGGATTTCTTCAAATTAGAATTAAGCTGTTTAAAATGCAATAAGTAAATATTGGAAAGAAAATTTTAATGATAAAATATAAAAGCACCTTAGGTCACAAATAAATGTGAATCTAAGGCACCTTTCATATCTTATAATAAAATCTAAACTATATATAATTTTCACCAAAATGTTTATTCACTATGTAGTTAGTTCTAATTTTTCTTTTAACCAATCAAATTTTATTTTATCATACTCTTCAACTTTGCCAGTATCATTTAACTTAGCAAATTCAGGATCAATAGGAAGTTGAGCTAAAAATGGAATTCCTAATTCTTTTTCAATACTCGCCCCTTTGCCCGGGCCAAATAATTCAATCTTCTCACCACAGGTAGGACATTTAATATAACTCATATTTTCAATCAGACCCAAAATAGGTAGTTCAAGCATCTTTGCCATTTTCAAAGACTTTTTAACTTCCATATATACCATATCTTGTGGAGAAGAGACCAAAACAATGTGATCTACTGGAATTGATTGCATAACTGTCAAAGGAATATCTCCTGTTCCTGGAGGAAGATCCAGTACAAGATAATCTAGTTCGCCCCATACTACATCTGTCCAGAATTGGCCTACAGTCTGAGCCAACAAAGGGCCTCGCCAGATAACAGGGTCATCCTCATTTTCTAATAAAAGATTAAGAGACATAATTTCAATCCCTGTTTTAGTCTTTATAGGAAATAAGCCTACATCTGTTTGTTTTGGTCTATCACTTGCACCGAACATTTTAGGAATACTAGGGCCAGTAATATCAGCATCCAATAAACCTACTTTATATCCCAAACGCCTAAGTTCAACTGCAATAAGTGCTGATACTGATGATTTTCCAACCCCACCTTTTCCACTCATAACAGCTATAACATTTTTTACATTACTTAAGTCATTTAATGCTAACTTCTCCATCAACTTTTCCTCCTTACCCATCTCTATAAAATTTTCATGCTATGATTCGTCCACAAAAAGTATTTAGTCCCACAAAAGCTCACATACCTTATATGTACTGAGACCTCCTAATTCAGTATTATATATGATATGTAAGCTCTTATGCAACTACTTTTTATGGAATAATCATATTATAATCTTTCTAACACTTGTTGATAGATTTCAAATATTGCTCTTGAACTAACACTTTCTTTATATTCCACTGGAACTATCCCTGAACCGATAGCAGTTGGAATATTCTTATCAAAGGGGATCTTTCCAACAACTTCAACTCCTCGCCCTTCACAATAATCTGTGATACTTTCAGTCATCTCATCATCTAAATCTGATTTATTGATACAGACTACAGCTTTAACATCAAAATACTCTGACAAATCTAAAATTCGTTCTAAATCATGTTTACCCGATACAGTTGGTTCTGTAACCATCAAAGCTAAATCAGTTCCTGAAAAGGAAGAGATCACAGGACAACCTATTCCTGGAGGACCATCTACTAAAAGAACTTCGCTTGCTTCATTTTCACTTACTTCTCTAGCTTTTTTTAAAACTTGAGAAACTAATTTACCTGAATTTTCCTCAGCAATCCCCAGAGTAGCATGTACCATTGATCCAAAACAAGTTTTAGAAACATACCATTCCCCTGATAAACTATCCTTTATGATAATGCCTCCATGAGGACAAACATAGCCACAAACTGTACATCCCTCACAAAGAATCGGATTGACTTTTACTATACCCTGTTCTAAATTTTTTTCAATAGCCTGAAAACGACAGATCTTGATACATTCCTGACATTGTTGACATTTCGCTTGATCAATCTTAGCTATCTTTCCCCCATAAAAATCATGTCTTTCAATGATCTCTGGTTCTAGAAGTAAATGCAAATCTGCTGCATCTACATCACAATCTGCCATAGTCATCTGCGTTTCAGTAGCTTTTCCCAGGGCAGCAAAAGAAGCTGTTATGGTTGTTTTACCTGTACCACCTTTTCCACTGATAACCAATAATTGCTTCATACTTTACTCCCCCTTACAATCTCCTCAAAAAGCTGCTTGAATTCTTCTTTAAGCTCAGGAAACTCTTTCGTAAGCATATTTCCTCTGGCATAGCAGGCAGCGTATTCCCGTTTAAATGGAATTTTCAGCAAAATTGGAATCTTCTCTAAAGAACAATATTCTTCCACTTTCGCTTCACCTAAATCAGCCCGGTTAATGATTACACCAAAGGGAATCTGTAGTTTTCGAACAACTTCAACTGCTAATTTTAGATCATAAAACCCAAAAGGAGTTGGTTCAGTAACTAAAACAACATAATCTACAGCAATCAAAGTACTAACTACAGGACAAGATGTACCTGGAGGAGCATCAAGTATAGTAACCTTATCATTAGAAATTTTATTTTTTAATTCATTGATAATCGGTGGAGCTAAAGGACTACCTATATTTAATATACCATGCATAAAATGAATGCCTAAAGCTTCACCTTCTTCAATCCAACCAACACCTCTTTTTTCCTCACGAATAGCATTAGTAGGACAGATAAAAGAACAGCCACCACATCCATGACAAAGTTCTGGAAAAACTAAAATTTTTTCAGCAATCAATGAAATGGCATTATACATACAAAGATCAGCACATTTTCCGCAGGAGATACATCGTTTTTCATCTACTACAGGAACCAGTACTCCCACTTCTTCTCTACTGTGAAAAGAAGGATTAAAAAAAAGGTGAGAGTTAGGTTCTTCTACATCACAATCAATAAGCTCTACTGGATATAGAGATTTAATCGAATATGCTAAATTAGTAGCGATTGTTGTTTTCCCAGTCCCACCTTTTCCACTAGCAATAGCAATAGTCACAGTACTTTTCACAAAAATCTTCCCCTTCCAATGCTTCTCTATCCATTTTTAAACTGCTTTAAATTCACCTTTTTTATACTTTTTAACAACTTCTGCTATAGTACCAGAAACTTCACAATAGATTTTTACATTTCCAGCCTGTAAAGCCTGACTTGCTTTTGGCCCAACCCGTCCTGTCAATACTGCTTCAGCACCTTGATCAGCAACAATACTTCCACTCTTAATTCCAGCACCAGAAGCAAAATTAACCGCTGGATTTTCAATAGCTTCAAAATTTTCTGTCTCTAAATCAACTACCATAAAATAAGCACATCGACCAAATCTTGGATCAACCTCTGCATCCATTGTTGCACCTTGGGACGTAATAACAATTTTCATAATTACTCCTCCTCATTACTTTTATCTTCAAATAAAGCAAGTTCTTCTAATCTTGTAGCGACTTGATTCATTTGATTTTTTAAGATTTGAGCTTCTTGTAATAAAATTTCTTTCTCTGTTTTAAATTCCTCAACTTTATTTACAGCAGTCGCACCATTTATCCATCTATTTCGACCTAATCCTACTCCACCGCCTATGTTCATTCCACGTCCCATACCTTTTCTAAACCCATTGCCACATCTCATTCCTCTTCCCATACCCATGCCTAAACCGTTGTTAAAACCTCTGCCAACACCTCTACCATTAGCAAAACTCATATCTTGCCTATAATCTACAACACAATATCCTCTACCTTTTCCAGTCATAGGACCTTGATTCATAGGGCCAGTTCCATCACCAAATGGCATGACATTCCCTCCTTCAAATCTGTTTTTTTTGGGCATATGCTCATTTATATTTTACTCCTATTATGAGCATATGTCAATAAAAATTTTAGGTAAGGATAAAAAAAGTGTTCTGCTTGGACTGCTAGCGATGTGCTTTATTAGGCTAAGTAGGAAAAAGTATACTCATTAACTATTCCTTATCTTATATTATATCATATAATATCATAAAATATCATAATGTAAAATCCAACTGTGCAGACTTTTTCAAATCATTCTTGAAAATAATAAATAAATTTGAAAATTTATTAAAGGGATGATATAATATGTGTAAAGATAAAGAGAAAAAAAATAATAAGGAGGAAGAACATATGACCTCTGTAGCGAAACCTTGTACTCCTGATGTTTCTCTTAAGAAATCTTTAAAGGAGATGCTTTTAATTAGACAAGGTAAATTACCAAAAAGAAGCTGGAAACAGTTTAAAAAACAATTAGAAGATGATTTGCATCTTGAAGTAAATAATGAGAGTGCGTATAAAGTAAGAGTTATTGTTACTACTCAGGCATTCCATTATTGGGATGCCTGAGTAGTAACGAGTTTTTTATAAAAGTATTTGGAGAACTCTTGACTGTCCAGTAAATGACAAACATCATATTAAACAGTTTTTCGTAATTTTTACTTTTTTATTTGTTGCATCAAGTTCAATTTCACAACCTATCGGTAAAGTTAACATTGGATGTGTATGGCAACAATCAAAATCAGCAATAAATGGTATCTTTTTATCTCCTAATACTTCTAATAGTATTTCATATGGTTTCTTCCCAGTCTTTAAATCATCAAACAATTCATGTTTCCCGAGTATAATTCCAGAAATTTTATCAAATACACCATTTAGCTTCAATAAAGAAAAACTTTTCTCAATATCTCCAGCATCTTTTCTGCTATCTTCTAGAAAGAGTATATCTCCATTTATTATTTTAGGCATATATTCACTGCCCCAAATACCCTTTATTGTAGTCAAATTCCCACCAATTAATCTTCCTGTAATCTTCCCATCATATACTGTTATCAATTTGTTTTCTCTTTGTTCTTTTCCCCTGTCTTGCCTTTCCCAATCTAAATATTCTTCTGTCCAAGTTAATGGAGTCATTAAAGTATATGGAAATTGAACTTTATTTGTAATAATATCTTCGAAATATTGATACGTATACTCAACAAACGGAGGAAATTCTCCAAATGATGCAACTAATGCAGGTCCATAAAAAGTATTAATTCCTGTTTTTGCATATATTGCAAGCAAAATAGCAGTAATATCCGAATATCCTATTATTATTTTAGGATTTCTTTTAAATTCATCGTAATCTATATAAGGAAGAATTGAATTTGAGTTCTTTCCTCCAATTGTAGCCATTATACATTTTATTTCTGGATTTCTAATTAAGCTATTTAATTCATCTGCTCTTTCTTTTATGTTCCCAGACCTATAAAAATCGTATTTTTCAGTCAAATCTCCATCTGCAATTTTAAACCCCTTATTCTCCAAATATTGCTTTGCTCTTTTAAATCTTATCGGATTAGTACATGTTATTGGTAATGATGGCGAGAAAATACCAATTATATCACCTTTTCCTAACTTTTGTATATTTTTCATTATATACCCTCCATTTTTTCACTAAACTTATTTATTACTAACCGCACATACTGAAGCTTAATTCCACTGCAAAAAGGGTAGGTATATCTCTTAAAACTGAGTTCTAAAATTTTCAACTTCCTTTTTTAGGTAATACAATACTAATTTTACACTGTGAATCGCTCCCTATGAACTATAATTGTATATATTATAATTATATATCTGCCAATTTAACCTTATTTTACTTGTTTCAGGGCATAGCTATCCTATAATCAGAGTGAGAAGGAATTTTTTCTACTTGACTGGTAATATATCTGGCAAATTTTTTAAAGTTGTGTGCTGTGAATTTGAAGCCCATAACCACTTTTGATTTACATAGACTTCTTACTTTAATGTTATCTGCACCATGGCCTCTTTTCAAAGCAGAGTTTGTTCCTTCAATCGCTGCTCTTTGACTCGTATTTTCTTTTAATTCTATCTTTATTGAAGCTCGGGTTTGATCTGCAATCAATGTTTTTTCCTCAAATCGTACTACACAGCTCTTTTTTTGAAATTTTATTCGGCAGACATCCCTTAATTCACAATTTGAACAGGTATCCAAAGCAAAGTGAGCACTAAAAACATTTTTCTTAAAAGCAGATCTAATTGGTTTTACTCCTTTTGGACAAGCAATTATCAAATTACTTGTTTCATCAATCTTAAATTCAGTTGTAGAAAGCTTGTTGCTGTTACTACTTCTTCCTGTCATATCAGTGTAATGAATGTTAATTTCATTCTCTTTTGCCTTCTTTACAACTTCTTCTGAATAGTATCCTCCATCTGTATATAGTTCTTTGCAATCAATATTCTTT
>DAOVRZ010000191.1:0-4116 GCA_030627905.1 Halanaerobiales bacterium | reverse complement strand
TGCCCCCTCTGGAACAATAACTGTAAATTTGATATCTGCCTTTGAATAAATTGGTGGTTGAGATTCTTCTTGCAATTCTGGATCAACGAATAATAACCAGAAATAATCAAGATATACTAAGATGTTGCTGTTGTTATAGTATGTATAAGGTCGTACTATTTCATACTCAATAAATCCTTGAAGATTTCTTATTACATATTTATCGCTGAATTGTTGGTAAGATAGGGGGGCATGAAATTCATTATATGCTCTGAATTCTAAAACCGAACCTGTATCGGCCCAAATACTGAAATTATCAACTGTAAAAGGTAATTCCATAATAACTGTCTCAAATGCAATTCCATCCGCTCCCAGTTCGATAGAGGATTCATACCTAATATCTCTTTCACCTGACATGATGGGGGTATATCCCTCGATTGTAACCATTTTATTATTTGCTACAACATCCATATCTGTTGTTATCTGCTGATTCGTATAAAGTGCTGGAGAGATTAGAAGTAAGATAAAGAAAGCGTTGAAGAGCGATGACACTCTTTTCCGGGGGTCTAATTCAGCTTCAATATCTTTTAACATCTTTTTGGGCATACTTCGTGCTTCATTAAGCTTGGATTTGAATTTCCTTTTAGCTCTTAAATAACCAAAAAGTGCAGCAAATATGCTAATTGCTATCGCAATAAATGCAATCAGTTTAAAGTAAATTTTTAATAGATTTAACAAGCTCTCAACTTGTTCAATCTCTTGTTGTTGAGATTGGTTTTCAAACATCTGTTCTGTAAACTGTAGATATATTGGATCAAAATTGTAAGTAATTTCATATGTCAACGGATCATGGAACGGATCCATTGCTCTTTCTTCATAATCCCATGTTATTCCAAATGAGTCGCCTTCTTTAACAATTACGGCATTATCTGTTGGAGCAAAACTCACTAGACCTGCATCCTCAGGTAATAATTGTTTATTGTGATATGTTACTGGAGAATATCTTTCGTCTCCATCTGGTGTTAGATAACTAAATTGAGCCCAAAAAGTATCAAATATTACTACAAAATTGGTATCAAGGAAATAATCAGGATAATAATTGCTCCTAATTCTATAATTTAAACCGGTTGTTCTTGGATACACTCTTATTCTGTCAGGTTCAAGTTCATAGTCTTGATCCTCATTCATATCACCTAAGCCGTCCCAAAAAGAGATTTCATACATATCGGAAGTATTCCCATAGATGGTTAGGTATCCACCAGGAGAGTTTAAGTCAACCCAATAGATATAGCCATCTGTTCTCATTGTATCGTTTTTGAAATAGTACTGATCTTTAGAAATTTCGACGGTGAAATCAGTTTCTTGTGCGACTACATTATTGGTTTTAGCATTGATAATGTAGATGCTTCCTCCAACTAACAAAACTATTTCTAAACAAATAACTAGTAGTAAGAAATACTTACGATTTAGCTTCATGTATCTCAATCTCTATTGTTGAATGCTCGGAGCGGGAGTATGTTTTAGAATCCTGTCAACAATTATCTCTGAAGTGGTCCCGTCGAATTCATACTCAGGTTTAATGAGAACTCTATGACGAAGAACATTTTTAGCCACTTTCTGAATATCAAGAGGATTAACATAATTTCTTCCATCCATAGCTGCTGATGCTTTGGCTGAGATGGTCATCCAAAGACTAGCTCGGGGACTCGCTCCCATATATACTTCTTCACTTTCTCTTGTTAAGGTAACAATTCTAACAATATACTTAGAAAGTTCTTCAGATATACTAACTTCTTTTCTCACAATCTTTTGTAAGATTATTACTTCCTCAGCAGTCATTACTGGAACAATATCCTCTAGTTTATCATAAGAATCATATTCTCCAGTGAACCGATTTATTATCTCCGTTTCCTCGTCTTCTTCTGGATAAGATACTAAAACCTTGAATGCAAACCTGTCGATCTGTGCTTCAGGTAAAGGATAAGTTCCTTCTGTTTCAATTGGATTTTGTGTTGCAAAAACTATGAACGGATCTGGCAGAGCTGTTGTTTGTTTTTCTATTGTTACTTGTTTTTCCTGCATGCTCTCTAACATCGCTGCCTGTGTTTTTGGTGGTGCTCTGTTAATCTCGTCTGCTAGTAACAAGTTTGTAAATACTGGTCCTTCCTTGAAGTAAAAATCTCCCGTTTCTGGTTTATAAGCCATTACTCCTGTGACATCAGAAGGCATCAGATCTGGTGTAAATTGTATTCTTTTGAAATCTGCTGATATTGCTTTTGCAAGTGCTCTAACCATTAAAGTTTTTGCTATTCCTGGTACACCTTCAAGTAAAACGTGACCGTCTGCTAAAACAGCTGTAATCATCGCGTTAATTACCTCTTTTTGCCCTACAATCACTTTACTCATATTAGTGTAAATTTCATTAATTTTTGTTGAAATTGTTTTCAAACTGGTTTTTGAAGTCTTTGTGCTCTTTCGAGATTTGGTTTTCTCCTGAGAACTCATATCTAACACTCCTTAAGATTATGTGACAAATTCCCTTATAAAAGTATTTTAATGATAGAAATTAAAACTAACGGAAAAACAAAAAAAATGTTTCTAGATTAAGTTGCTTCCTCGACTTTTTCTTTTTCAATATCAGTTTGTACAGTTTCCTCCCATTCTTCATCAAATGTCCATTGAGAAAGGGATATTGAAAAAGTTGCGTCAGTTGATCCTGGACATTCTATCCTAACTGTCAAGTGATCCTTGGAAACTTCCTCTATTTCTGGATGTAAACAATTTTCTTCAAGAATGTCCATTAAAGCAGCTACATATGTATTAGAGATAGTATTGATACTTTCCTCTTGTATTTTTAAACCCACTTCATCCAGTTTATAGCAAGTTTTTCTCCCTTCGTTAAATTTTGATACTAAATTAGCTTGTACCATCCTATCTGTGTGATGACGAACTGTGTCATGATGAATTCCTAATGATTTAGCTATTAGGGTTTGATGACTTCCTTCATTGTTCAAAATGTAAGCAAAGATTTTCCTTGCTGTAGAATGTTTGAGAACAACAAAGGCTTTTTCTACATCCTCAGAACGTAAAGTTCTTGAAAAATAAACTCTTTTTCCACCAAATTTGGTAGATTTAATCAGCATAGATTCTTCTAGTTTTCTTAAATGCCAATTAATAGTACCATGAGGAGCAGTTAAAGCACTAGATAATTCAAAAAAATATGCCCCTGGGGTCTCACACACAAGACGGTAAATCTCTCTACGTAATGGATGGAGAAGCAAAGTGAGACGTTTTTCCTTTACTCTCCGTCGAACCAAGACGGTTCGCTCCTCTAGGCAGTTAAGGCATCAACTTCGACACTCGAAACTCCTTCGATTCTCTCAAGTTCATCCTTAATTTGGTCAATGCTGACTTCTTTAAGTTCATCAGAGTCAATGTAACCCTCATAGACACACGCGGATTGAGTAAAACATAAACCGGTACTGTAAAGTGTTTTAATTCCAAGCCTGATGAAGATGGATCCCATTTTACGAAGGAAATCTGGAGAGAGTTTTCCGATGTTGATATTAATCTTGGCTACTTCATTAGTACTTGTTGGAATAATCCTAATAATTCTTGTATTAGGTGCTAAGATAAGTACCGCAAATGTTTTGCCATCTGGTTTAAGGGCTGATAAGAATTCTTCTGGTAGTTCAATTGGCTTTTCAGCCTCTAATTTCACCATCTTTGCGATCGTTACTGATTGCTTTTCGCTGCTCATTTTTTTATTCTCCATCTATAACTATTATTGATTACTTTATGTAACTACAATATTAAATACTTTATGCCTTTCTTAAATACTTTACGCTACTGCGTGTGACAATAAGCTATTTTGTTTTTATAATAAATTGATTAACTAAAGAAATTTATTCAAATTTTAATGGGCTCTTACCTACATTTAAACCATAAATTTTAATATCACTCGCACACTCTTTTCTTCATTAATTACGGGATAAGTCAACATGAGTAAAGATGCTCCAAAAACAAACTCTGATTCTTCAGCTGAGAGCGAAGAAAGTTTGTATAAACTTCCTCATCCAAACTTATCTCTTATTGGTATTTTGATATCAACTTTCTTTTTACGTGTAGCATTTGGTA
>DAOVRZ010000076.1:0-29339 GCA_030627905.1 Halanaerobiales bacterium | reverse complement strand
GCGAAAGACAGCGTTTTCAACACTTCAAGCCAATTTGGAACAACTTTTATGTGTATTTTTAAATTAAAAGAAAAGATTAAAACAGTAAAAAACTTAATGGGATTTAGTACGAATTTGTTGATTTGACTGAATAGTTACATTCTTTTTTTCATTGCCATCAATATTTCTAAACTACTAACTCCATTAATACTTAAAATTTCTGTACCCGCAGAAATACTCTTTTCAATAAAATCATCACTTACAAATAATTGATCTCCCTTAACAACTACATCTAAAGGAAAGATTTTGCCCTCTTGCTCTATATAATGTTTGTATTCATCAAGAATTGAAAGTTTTGTATGACCATCTTTAAAACTTGCTACATAAGGTGCCAATAACTTGTACAATTCTAATGTAGTAAGTTCATTTTTATTACTAATGTGTTCCTTTATTTGGCTCTCATACTCATCAGCTTCTTGCTTACTATAGTAATTATATAAATTTGGATGAATCTCTTTTATTTTTTCAAATAAATACTCAGCATCTTCTAAAGCTTCTTTAGAAGTTAATTTTCTTCCTTTTACCAATGTATCTACTACTTCTTCCTCTTCGACTTTAAAGTTGTTAAATTTTAATGAACTAATCATCTCATCTATGATTTTTATATTATTAATATATTCATCTTCACTCCCAGTAAAAGTTAAGTCAAAAGCAGTTTGATCTTTATATACAGATATTATAACTCCGTTCACCCTGTACAGTGAATTAGTTGCTATTATCTTATAAGCAGGTTGACTATCAACATAAATTTTTTTTACTTCAATATTAGACGTATCACTATGTAGTTGATTAATTTGACCCTGCAATCTATTTTTAAAACGTTCAAATGTAGAAACATATTCTGTTTCAACAACCTCAATATCAAATCCAAAATATTCACTACTATTAACAGGAGCAAATCCTGCTCTCTTACCAGCCTCAACTTTATTCCATTCTGCTGAATATTTCATTTTAAAATACTTATTTGAATACTCTCTCCACCCTAGTTCATTACTAGCTTCACATGGACTGTTATAAAAAATTATCAATATAACCAAAAATGATAAAACTAATATATTAAGAAGTAACTTAATATTATGTAAATTCACAGCTGTTTCCTCCTTTAATACATCTCATAATTTTTCCGCTAGCAATTCAAACCAGTTGAACTGAAAGTTAATCAGCGCCCTCAGAAATCAAACCTTCACCATCGATACACAATGTTCTTTTCAAGGGCGCTTAACATATGACTATTTCGCTTGCTTTAAAAAATCTTCTTGTCTTTTGAATGTTTTTAATACTTCTTCTAAATTGTACTTAAACTCAGAGCATTGTGGTTTTTTTCCTTGAATTACCCAATAATGTGGACATCTGCCCATACAAAGAGGTAATACTTTACAGTTCAGGCATTCGTCATGATTCAACGGAGAATAAGCTAGCCAATCATATAAGTTATATTTAAATTTACCGATATTGTCTAAACTACCCACGGCCTCATCATCATGTCCTACAGAATGCCAACACTTATATAGCTTGCCATCTCCTGCTATAACAAAACTATTGCTACCACTCGCTGAACAGCCTCCCAGAAGATTTCTTGGATATAATCTTACTTTAAATCCCATATTGAAGGCCAGATCAAAAAATTCAACTTTTATTTTAGAAAAGCTAGGTTTAGATATACAATTGATCTCAAATCTTTTTGCTTCATCAGTATGAGGTTCTACAGCAGCAACATAAACTGAGATTCTTTTATGTAAATTTCTTTCTTTTAGATCTACTAATAAGTCCTCTAAATAATCTTGATTTTTTTTCGAAACATTAATTCGTACACTAATTTTAAATTTGTCACAATTTTTTTCTATATTTTCTATTATATGATCATAGGAGCCACTTCCATCAGCCAATATTCTGGTTTTATTATGTAAATGCTTAGGACCATCAACTGTAATTTGTAACCGCTTTACATCATTTCCTGCTAACCGATCAGCAATCTCTTCTGTTAGTAAGTATCCATTCGTTATCATAGAAGCCACATACGTTACATTATTATCCTTACATATTTGTCTAATCTTTTCAGACAGTAATATAATAGTTTTTACTTCTAACAGTGGTTCTCCTCCATACCATGTTACGCTTAAATGTTTTATTCTAGGAATCCACAGTTCAATAAACTGAATTACTTTGTTTACATGATCCTCATTAAAAGAGTGGGGATTCAAACTTTCATAACAATATGGACACCTAAAATTACAATCTAATGTCGGAGCTATAGTAAGTGTCAAGTTGCCATTATTAAATTGCGCTGAGTTATATTTGGATCGAATGAAGTTTATTTCGTTAAAATCATCATTCAAAATATAGTGCCCTCTTTTTAGTTTCTCAAAAGTATCAAGATCTTTTTCCGAAATTTCCTCTTCATTTATCTCATTATCTGATAAATGATTATAAAACTTGTAATTATCTTCATCTAATTCAGCAAAAGCACCGGTAATTGCATTGTATAAATAGTATCTATCTTTTTCCTCATAAAAAAAGTTGTATTTTGACTTTTTCATTTGAATCACCTCTCTCAATGTTATAGCGCAAATATTACTTCATTAACAGCTATAGTCGTTGTTGCAGCCACAGACTTCAATACTACAACCAATTTTAACACCCTCACACTCACAAGAATGATCACAGTTCTCATTATTTATGAAAAGACACCAACCACCATTAATATCTAACATTTCTGGTTCTCTAATAAATTCCATTATAAATCCTCCCTTTCATAAAGTGTGTTATATCTTAAAAAAGGCATTACATACATGAATCAGAAAGGTAACTTTCCTTCTGGCAATCTAAAAAAGGGTCTTAACATCCATAATCAACATCATTGTCGCAGACACAAACGCCTACATCTACGCCAACGCAAATGTCAAAACATCCTTCACAAGTACAAGAATGATCACAGTTCTCATTATTTATAATAAGGCACCATCCACCATTAATATCTAGCAATTCTGGTTCCTTAATAAATTTCATAACTTCACTTCCTTTCATTAATTATTTTTTTACTAGCATCCATAATCATTATCACAAAGACAAGCTACTACATCAACTCCAACACAAATGTTATCCCCACCTTCACAAGTGCAAGTATGGTTACATTGTTCATTATTTATGAAAAGGCACCAACCGCCATTAATCTCTTGCAGTTCTGGTTCCTTGATAAATTTCATCATTATCACCTCCTTTCATTAAAATAGTCATTTTTTACATCTAACATCCATAATCATTATCGCAACCACAAACTCCTACATTAACTGTTACACAAAGGCCATCCACTCCCTCACAACTACAATTATGAGGATTACAACCATCATTGTTTATGAAAAGACACCAACCACCATTAATCTCTTGCAGTTCTGGTTCCTTGATAAATTTCATCATTATCACCTCCTTTCATTAAAGAGTCATTTTTTTACATCTAACATCCATAATCAGTATCACAACCTAGACACCAATCTAATCCCTCACAATTAAAATAAATAATACACAAACTACCACCATTAATTTCTAATAATTCTGGATCTTTAATAAACTTCATCATTTTCACCTACTTTCCAAAAAAAACAGAACTCCAGACCAAATTTTACAAAAATCTTGAATTGAATAAGTCGATGTCCCGAATGGACCAACTGTTGTTATTTTATCGTTACATATCTTTTTGATGATGACGTAATAATGATAAGAAGAACCTTCGTTGTCGATATAGGCAATAGCTGGTAATGATAATTCTTCTGTCAAATGCTTAGGTTCTGCTTGAGCGGCTTTGACTTCAAACCCAATTTGTTCAGCAGCCTTATATAAGTTAACAGGAGAAATGCCGCTTTGATCTATTTTTCCAAATTCTCTAATTTCATCAATTGAGGTTTCAATACCAGAATACTCTGCAAGTTTGGTCAGACAAAATGCTCCAGCATCACTAGATGAGTGAAATCTTTTTATTGCGGAAAATCTATAAATTTGTTTATAAATATCTAGCGCCTCTTTTTTTAATCTTTGAATAAAATAAAAACTTAATTGGATTAAAAATTTCTTGTATTCACATAATACATCATGTGTTTCTTCCAGATCACCATAGATCGTTTCTCCAACAATATAACATTGCCCACCACAAATATATTTAGCCCAACACTCCTTACAATACTTCAGATTATCCACATGATACGTATCAAATTTTCTTTGTTCTCTTTCATTAATCTCTGAATAAATGTTTCCTATTTTAAATTTTTCCATCCCGATCCCTACAGGACATATATAAAGATCACCATTATAATCAACTGAATACTTTCCTCTTCCTGCACTACACCTATAATGCACACTCCTATTGAAAATTACATTTTTTATGTATTTGCCAAATGTATCTTCTCCATTTAATAACAAATAAATATAATCTGTAGTGTTTTCAATCGTTTGATCAAGTAAGAAAGAAGCCAATTCTTTATAGCTATTTTTTATTTCGCCTATATTTTCCTTAGTAATAGCCACCTGAGAATCGGGAAGTGCTCGTACAGGTTTTATACTAATAGCATCTACTAATTTCAAGTCTGCCAAGCTTAAAAATATATCCTTAACATTAGTATGTCTACCAGTTAGAGTTACTCCAAAACCCAAAGGTCTATTTCTATCAATGGCCTCACAACTTTCGATAACTTTATCATAGGTACCTTCTTTATTCATAAGTGGACGCAGATCATTATTGATTTCTTTTGGACCATCAAGACTAAAGCCAAATAATATATCGGAATTTTGTAGATAATTTAACTTATTTTCATCCAGTAAAGTCCCATTCGTCACAAAGGTCACCAAAATTTCTTTCCCAACTTCCCCGCTTTTTTTCTTACAATAAGAATGGATCTCTTTAACTAAATCAAAATTTAGTAGCGGTTCTCCTGAACCAGACAGGTCAACAAAATATTTATTTGCATCCACCCCAATATTATCAACTAAAAAGTCGATCGCATCTTTAGCGGTGGAAAAATCAATCACTTTATGATCTACGCTACCTTTTTCTCTAAAACAATATCTACAATTTAGATTACATTTTCTTGAAGGGTGTATGTTTAAAGTGTACTTTGGAATATTTTTTTCTTATCTCCCGCTCTTCTCTTTTCAAAATTACTTATGTAAGTATCTAAAAACGTAAAAGCCTTTAAAATTTCATCTTCTGAATAATAATCCTTTAACCTCTCAATCACATCTTTTTTTGAGAGGCTACTTAATTCTGTTATTTTCTTTGTCAAATCATCAATAAGGATTGTGTTGGTAGCAGATGTTAAAATATTAATATCTTCACCTTCAAAATTAAAACTATAAACTTTTATTTCCTCTGGTAATTTTAACATATATACCCCTCTTTTTTTTACATAGATTTACCCTCATTTATTAGGGTAGAAAAATTATTTTTCTTTGATTGGATGAAAATTTTCTATAAATATTGCTGAAAATTTTATTCTATTTTTCTTAATATTTCCGAAAACTCTATACTTGAAAATAGTTCTAATTTGTTTACTAATATCTTCTAACTCTTTTTCATCTGAAGAAATTATAAAAAGAAGTTTTAAATTTGTAAATCATCTATAGTGCTTGTTGTAGGAAATAATTTAATGAATTTATAAATATATTGACATTTGTGAGTTCAATATCATTTATAATTCTGACTACACCATTCCAATTTGATTTTTATTGCCGAAAGATAACATAATCTATACAACATACATCAATATTGTATTCTTCATTAATATTTCTAAATGCATTTTTTTTCAGTGTTACTACTTTAAGAAAGATTATTAATACTATCCTAGCTCACATTCAAATTTTCAAAACAATACAGATTCTATCTTTGTGTTCTGGAAACCATCTTTACAACAGTTTACACAAGTAATATTTCGAAGTGAAAATTCTAATACCCCAATACTTTTTTTAAAAATTGTCTATTTTTACTGCGCAGCCTCGGCATACAAATCCATGCTGAGAATCACATCTAGGACATTTCCAAGGTGTGTCATATATTTGTTTACCTACTCTACGCTTACCCAAATAAAAATCCAGTAGTTGGTTTTGATGTTGAACCATTATATGAGAAAAAATAGATCGAGCAAAAACTTCAGCAGTATTTTTAACATTCTAATATAAAATTATTGATATTTTGAAAAGGATGTGGTTCACTTAATTTTATGCGAAATTCCATTTCCGTTCTAGGCATAGGTATCAACTCCTTGGCGAAGTTTGTTGTTACCTATGCCTTTTTCTATACTAAAAAATGGAGTTCTGCATCAATGTCAACTTTCTTTTATACTACCAATTTCCTAGACAACAAAAAAACCCTTTGAAGCTAAGCTTCAAAGGGTTTCTATAGTTCAAATTATAGCAGTTCTTCTAATGGAGCATATTCCATATCAAAAGCTTCAGCAACTGCTTTATAACAAACTTTACCTTTATATACATTCATTCCTTTAGCCAAACCTGGATCTAATTCGCAAGCTTTCTTATAACCTAAATCAGCTAATTTAATAGCATATGGTAATGTACAGTTAGTCAAAGCAAAAGTAGAAGTTCTAGATACAGAACCTGGCATATTAGCAACAGAGTACAGAACAACATCATGACGGATATTAACAGGGTTTTCATGAGTAGTAGGAGTAATACCTTCTACACAACCACCCTGGTCAATAGCTACGTCAACGATTACTGAACCTGGCTTCATAGTTTTAATCATTTCATCGGTAATCAAAGATGGCGCTTTAGCACCTGGAATCAGAACCGCACCAACAACAAAGTCTGCATCTTTAATTAGACGAGCAAGATTATATTTGTTAGACATAACAGTCTTCACATTGCCATGGAAAAGGTCATCTAAGTAACGCATTTGATGTGGGTTAACGTCTAAAATAGTAACCTCTGCACCTAAACCGTGAGCCATTTTAGTAGCATTAACACCTACGATGCCACCACCAACTACTACAACTTTAGCTGGTTCAACACCTGGAACACCACCCATTAAAACGCCAGAACCACCATTATACTTAGTTAACCAATTAGCACCCATTTGAGTAGCTAAGCGACCAGCAACTTCACTCATAGGAGTTAACAATGGTAATGTACCATTTTCTTCAACGGTTTCATAAGCAATAGATACAACTTCATTTTCTATTAAAGCTTTAGTTAAAGCTTCTTCAGCAGCCAAATGTAAATATGTAAATAAGATTAAACCTGGACGGAAGTATTGGTATTCAGGAGCGATTGGCTCTTTTACCTTAACTACCATTTCAACTTTACCCCAAACATCTGCAGCAGTTTCTAAAATTTCAGCACCTGCATTAATGTATTCTTCATTGGAGATTCCACTTCCTACACCCGCATTATTTTCAACAAATACTTTATGACCGCGAGATACTAAACCCTCTACTCCAGCTGGAGTCATACCAACTCTGTTTTCATTGTTCTTAATTTCCTTAGGTACACCAATAATCATTCTTAAACTACCTCCTTAATTTATATACTTTATTTGCTTGATTACATATCTCTTAATAATGCAAATATTGTGCCAATTTTCACTATACCGTCAGATAAAGGTTGTCCCAAAAAACTCTATGCAAATTCGAGCAGACTTGCAATGTCCTGCCTGCAAAATTTTGCATGTAAATACTATTTTTTTATCACAAGACGTGCAGCTAATCTCATAAAAACAGGAGTGATGAAACCTTCTATCAAACTTGCAATCACCAAAGTACAGCTAATCAAAATCATGATAATTGAATAACTCATAAGATATGTTCCAAAATTAATTGGTCTTTTCAAAACTAAACTTTTGATAAGAGTTACACTAAATCCAATAGCTGCCATACCAGCTAAAACAGTTGCTGGAACAATAATAAGATTTTGTGGCAAAACAGAAACTAGTGCAAAAATCATCCCTTTATATCCTAATTCATTCACTAATAAGCCAACAGTAAATCCAATAATAAACCCTCGTAAAAAAACTATTATAGGAATTCCAGGCATTCCGACCATCGAAAGACCTAAAATCCACATCAATGCCACAATTTTTACATTTAGCCAGATAGCGTCCATTAATTGAATTTGATTTTGATTTTCAAACTTTCCTGCAAGTCCATTAAAAAAAGTTGAAAGGAAATTAACTAACTCCAGTCTTTTTGCATAAGTAAGAGTTTTAATTGCAAAAGCCCCAAAGGCAACCCCAATAATAAAAATAAATAAAACAAAAAACATTAAAGGCAGATTTTTTATAAAAAAGCCCTTAACTCCTTGTTGCCAACGATTTTGAGCATACATATGTCCCATCGTATCTCCTCCTCACTCCCAAAAACATATCTACTCTTATCATACTTATGTGGGAGCAATAGAGGATATAACTTCAATACCAAATATGGCAACTAGCTATTTAACAACATTTTCGGAAGGCATAAATCTCCCAACTTTTGTAAGCAGTGGTAAACTACCTTATTGGAATTACCTTTCGCGGGAGTCAAAATCTCCTTCCGAAAGTTGTTAAACTTAAGATGCAATAACGTAGTTATTACATCGACTTTAAAAATCCAAATTCAATCACTTTTTTCGCTAAAGTTTCCGCAGCCAAAATATCTTCATAAGAATTGGAACTTGCTGCAATAAAGCTTATCCCTGTTTGATGGCGATTTGCAGCATCAATAGCACGTTTTGCAGAAATTTCCATAGGAGCTAGACCTTTTCGATGTAGAACTCTGCTTATAGTGGCTGTCATCACTTCTTTAGCTCCATTATTTATAGCCGCATCAAAAGCAACACCACCTGTATCAGAGGCAATCACCACAATTTTGTCCTTAAAATCCGCCAACTTAGATATCTCACCCCCTATATTTGGTAGTATATGAATAACTTTTGCCCCTGCCTGATTAACTCCAGCCAGAGTAAGTTGAACTCTTTTTCGACGTTCTTCTTCAGTTCCCCAACGAGGCTCTGTTATTATAATAACCTCTGTATTCTTCTCCAAAGCTTTAATCCCAGCAAGATTACTCACCCGTTTGGGATTAATCTGAACAGGAGGATGTACATCATCAGGAGATACACCAAAAATCATCAAAGCTCCTGCTTCTAAAGCCGCCTCAGCAGTAGTAGACATATCAATAATATCTACTATTACAACCACATCTCCTTTTTGCGCAGCTACAACAGCCCCAGATGCATTATAACCAACTTGGAGGGTTTTTATGTAGCCACGCGTTCGCGCTAATTTAAGAAGACTGTCGGATTGCTTTACCATAATTCCCCCCTCCTCCTGGAAGAAGAATAAGCTCACCTTTCCGTGCCTGAACTATATTTTCCGCAACTCTGGTTGAAACAACTTCCTTTAATTGCTTGAAATCAGTTTGATGTAATATATTCATCTCACTTCCAAAAGCATTGATCAATTTTTCTATGGTCTTTTTCCCAACTCCTGGGATGTTCTGAAGAGGAATCTGGTAATGATAGGTCGGACGATCTATTGGGGAAGTAGAGAAATCTTTATCACAAATATCCACTATCCGATCCCAAACTCCACGTACTATCTTTATACTTCCACAATGGTTACATTTTAATTGAGGTGGTTTCCCCACAAGAGTTGTTTCACATTTTTCACAAAATGAACGATGATATTTTCCTAATTTAGGATCTAAACCATAATTGGCTATTATCTGGCCCTGCACATCGTCTTTCTTCTGAAGAACACCAAAAATATTGTTAAAGTCTGGTTTATCTATCTCAAGCAAATTATATTCTCGACCAATTTTTGCTAAAGAATGGGCATCAGAATTGCTTAAAAAAGTGCGAGATTCGAGTTCTGTAAAATGATCTGCCATCTTTGTATCAGCACTTAACCCTAATTCAATTGTGGTAATCTTTTTATCCAGATCATTTGGGAATACTTCTAATAATGACTTAGCACAATTACCATAAACACTTTTATATGGCGTAAAGACATGAGCAGGAATCAAAACTCCATTCAATCCATCTACAATCCTAAGAATCTCACTTCCTGATAAGTAAGACATCTGTGAACTTAAAGAAATATTAGTAATATATTGAGCCATTATATCACTATACTCTTTTATATGATCTATAGTTGGAAAATAAGCTAGAAAATGACCCATACCTCTATTTGGTTCTTTACTCTCTACCTCTGAACCTAAAATTACTGTCACCTGATCTTTATAACTATATCCGCCATATGTCAATGGAATTAATTCACCCTGATCAAGCATCTTTTGAATGTCTTTAATTACGTGAGGTGATGCACAATCAATAATCCCGATAATATCTATACCCTTCCGTTCATAGGCTTCTTTAATAATATTCTCAAAAGTAAGGCCACGCGATGCGGTAATTTTTACAGGATAACCTTCAGAATTTGCACCAATATGAATATGTAAATCCATAAAATACTGTTGCATTAAATTTCAACTCCAATTTGTGACATAACCATCAAAAGACCTGTAATTGTTTTCGCATCCTTGATCTCACCAGTAACAATCATTTGTTGAATCTCTTCCCATGTAAATTGGAAAACGCTTAAAAATTCATCCTCATCTGGGTTCTGCATCGTTGGAATTAATCTATCAGCCAGATAAATATGAATAATTTCATCAGCAAATCCAGGACTAGTATAAATTGAACCTAACTTCTTCAACGCCTCTGCTCGATAACCACTCTCTTCTTCTAACTCTCTAATAGCTGCATCATAAGGATCTTCTCCTTGATCAAGTTTGCCCGCTGGAATTTCTAATAACTCTTCTTCAATAGCCTTACGAAATTGCTTAACAAAAAGTACTTTTTTTTCGAGAGTAATAGCAACAATCGCAACTGCCCCAGGATGTTCGACGATTTCACGCATTGATGTTTTTCCATTGGGAAGTTCTACTTCATCTACACGCAAATTAATAATCTTTCCATCATAAATTTTTTTTGTTTGAATTGTTTTTTCCAAATAATTCATTCATATAACTCCTTTTTAGATTATTGCATGAACTCAATATTATCTAAACAATGTTAGCATTCCAGCGAGACCTGCCGTAAGAAAAAATTCTCGATCCTCAGAATATTCTCGCCCCATTGTGCGTAATTTGAGTCCATCTTCTTTCAAAATCTGATCTACCTCATCAAAAGAATGATAACTAATCAAATGTTTTTTTACTATTCCAGATCGAATCAACTGTTCTTTCAAAATCTGATCTTTCTCACCAATCAACTCTGGAATTGCAATCCTGGTTTTAACCAATGTTAGCTTTCCCAATACAGTTAGAGAATGATGACTGATACCTTGATGTCGAGGTCTTAAATCTGCAAAACTGATTCTTGGAACAGCAATAGGTTCGCCATTTAAAAGTTTGACTGCTTGAAGAAAATGAGCCTGCTCGACTCCACTAAACCCATATGGAGTATTAGTCCCAACAATCCCAGGTCCCATTGCAATCACTGCAACATCTGCTTCAATCACCCATCTAGCTGTTAATAGCCCTGTATATACATTTACTGCTTCAAAATCACCACCAAAGGCATGTCCAAATGTGATAGTTCCATCAAGCCAACCTCGTTTTCTTAAATTAGTAACAAGTTGACTGATTCTTAACGGTAATGCTCCTCCATCGCTCATTAGATAAGCAATCCTTGCTTTTGGTCTTAATGCTTTAATTACAGCTACAATTGGAGTTACCATACTATGTAAAGGTGCTACCACAACTGGCATCTTATCTAAAGTATCTATATCCTTAAATAGTTGATGATGAGGGCTCTCCTCCTCTTCCACACTCAACACTTTTATTTGATATGGAGTATATCTAAGTTTCATAATATGTCCCAAGCTATCAGGATCCAAATGATCATTACCCTCTACATATTGAACAAAATGATAGCCTCCTGTTCCAAGATTCAAACTCTCTGCTGTCGTGTTCAAGATAACCTTTTGTCCTACTTTTATCGAACCAGCAATTCGAGAATCATGAATTGCTTTCTTTACTTCACCTTCTACTAAAACTTTAATGAAGATTATACTATTCTCCTCTTTAAGAATTTCAATAACTTCTCCTTTTCGAATACGTATCATCCTTATCACCTGTTATATTCAATAGTATAATTTAAAATCCTTCTTATAATTTAATCTTTTCAAAATAATCTAACAATATTCTCTTAGGACACTATGAAAACGTACTTTTTGATTATTCAATTCTATTTAACCTAAATTGATTTTAAAATATACTAAAATAATTTTTTTTAAAAAAACCATGCGTAATTTAGAGGAAAAAGTAACCTTTTTATAGAAATTAACAAATTGGGAACTTGTAAAGGTAATTTATTGTGTGTTATTTCACAAAGTCTACAGCACTTAGAGGAGGCAATTGAAAATGTTTCGCTTATTTAACCGATCTTTAAAAGTTAAGTTGATTTCACTTAGTCTATTTTTTTCTTTATTGTCATTAGGAATTTTATCTGTTGTATTGACCATGCAAGGAACAAACTTACTTCAAAACACTATAAAGGCATCACAGAAACAAACTGTTAATTATCTTAAAAACAGTTTAACAGAGTAGATCTGCTGGCAACAAGACGAATTAAAAATTTTAATTGAAGAGTATAATATTGATCCTTCTGATCCTAACACCGGAGAATTTATATTGGAATTTATTTTAGAGAAACGCAAAATCTATGAAAACTTATCAATTGCTGATACTTCCGGGGATTTTATTTCAAATGACGGTATAACTAGAAATATATCTGACAGAGAATATTTTACAGAAACTTTGAAGGGAACTCCACAGATTTCAAATCCTATCAAATCTAAAAATAACGGGAAATGGATTATAGCTATAAGTGTTCCTATTTATAATAATCATAAAATTACAGGTATGCTTGTTGCAGATTTTTCAATTAAGCAGATTGGTGAAATTTTAAAACAAATTAAAATTGGAGAAACGGGTTATGCATTTCTTGTAAGTGATAATAACCTCTTTATCTATCATCCAACTGAAGAATATATTTTAAACGAAACTATAATTAATAATGATCCGTCTTTCAAAAAAGTAGTTGAAGAAATGTTTGAAAAAAAATCAGATTACCTGGAATATACCTTTAATGATGATAAAAAAGCCAGTAGTTTTACTCAAGTACCTAATACAAATTGGATCCTAGCAACTAGTGTATCAAAGAGTGAAATCTCTGGTGAAATTAATGATTTTAAGCAGATTTCTCGCTTCATTATTCTAATCTGTTCAGTAATTTTGATAATCGCAATGTATCTTATTTTAAATAATTTAATTAACAAAATCCGTAAAATTCAAGACGCTGTAAAAAAAGTTGAACAAGGTGACTTAACCCAAGTAATTTCAAATAACAAACTCCAAAAATGTTGGGAACGATTAGAATGTGATAACTCTGAATGTCCAGCATATAAAAATAAAAATTTACGGTGTTGGCAACTTGCTGGAACCCATTGTAAAGGTGAAATTCAAGGAAATATGGCAAGTAAGCTAAATGAATGTGAAAAATGTGAAGTTTATCAACTTTGTTGTGGAGATGAGATTGTTCAATTAAGCGAAAGTATCAATAATATGCTCCACTTTCAACAGACAACTGTTCAACTGGTTTCTAATACATCTATAGAAGTGAGTGCCTCTTCTCAAGAACTCTCTGCAGCAATCCAGGAATCAAATGCAATACTAGAAGAGATTTCGGCTGCAACAGAAGAGATGACAGTTGCCTCACAGCAAACTGCCATTGACTTAGAGGATACAGCTTACCAAATTGAGTTCATTACAGAATTATCTAAAAATACTTCTGATTCTTCAAACCAAATAAAAGACAGAAGTAAGGAAATAGTAAATTTAAGCTCAATAGGTGAACAAACTTCCAATAAAACAAAAGAAAAAATGCAAAATATTACTTCTCAGACTAAAGAAATGTATAAAGATATGACAGAATTACTGAGTGATACAGAAAAAATCAAAAAGATCATTGAGACAATCTCAAATATTGCTTCACAAACTAATTTACTTGCACTTAATGCTCGGATTGAAGCCGCCAGAGCTGGAGAAGAAGGTTATGGATTTGCAGTCGTAGCTAATGAAATTAATGAACTAGCTCAAGACAGTTCTGAGGCTACTCAACAAATATCAGATATTCTTAATAATATTCAAAGACAAGTGCAAAAAATTGCCAACGTAATGGAAAATGAAGTTTTAGAAATTAAAGATGGTCTACTTTCTGTCAAAGATTTAAAAAAACAAGTCGGCATTATCGGTCAAAAGATTACTACAAGCAGTAACGCTATTCAAGCAATTGCTGAGAGTTCAATTACACAGGTAGAAAAATCAGATATAGCAAATAAAAGAATTCATGATATTTCTTCCGCAATAAGCGAAAATACTCATACCTTTGCCTCTATCAATGATAGTCTTTCAGAGCAAAGTGCCAGTATTGAAGAAATCAACGCTTCTGCGCAATTTTTGACTGAGTTAAGTGAAAAATTAAATGATGCTGTTGAGTTTTTTAAGGTTACTGATAAGGAATAAACATCAAAAAAGGCTGTTGGTCATAATGATCAACAGCCTTTTATTTTTTTAAATTCCTACACAGTTTTGATCAATGCAATGATATATGCAGCAGTTTTAGTAAGATTCTCAACTGTTATAAACTCGTTAACAGTGTGCACCTTTTCCATCCCAATTCCTAAGTTGATAACAGGAATCCCATAACCATTGATTATATTAGCATCACTTCCGCCTCCACTTGGAACCAAAGAAGTTTCAACTCCAATTGCTCTAGCAGCCTCTTTAGCTATCTTCACAATCTCATCATCTGCATCAAAGAAATATGCAGGATACATCAACTCTGTACTAATATCTACCTCAGCTCCATATTTAGCAGCAGCCCGTTCCATTATATCTTTCATATGTGCAATCTGAGCTTCCAGTTTTTCCTGATTACGACTTCGTGCCTCTCCTAAAAGCTCTACTCTGGCAGGCACTATATTTGTAGCCTGACCACCTTTGATGACACCAATGTTGGCAGTGGTCTCTTCATCGATCTGCCCTAGTTTCATCTCCGATATAGCCAAACTGGTTACCTTTATAGCATTGATACCTGCAGACGGCTCTATACCTGCATGAGCGGCTTTACCTTTGACTACAGCTTCAAAGCTATATTGAGCTGGCCCTTGCACAACAATAGTCCCTACATCACCACCAGAATCAAAAGATATGCCATAATCAGAACGAATCATCTCAGGATCAACATTTTTCGCCCCATGAAGTCCGCCTTCTTCCGCTACAGTAAACAATACTTTAATCTCACCATGTTCTAAATTATTTTCTCCGGCTACCTGCAAGGCTTCTAAAATAGCTGCAACACCTGCTATATCGTCTGCAGCTAGAATGGTTTCACCTTTACTGGTAATTATTTCATCCTTCAAAACAGGTTCTATTCCTTCACCAGGGCTCACCCGATCCATATGGGCACAAAAGAGTAGAGAAGGTACATCTATATTACCTTTCAGTGTAGCAATTATATTACCTGCAGTACCACCAATCTTCTCACCTGTGTTATCCTCATATACATCTAGTCCTAATTTAGATAATTCTAATTTCAAACGATCAGCCATCGGACGTTCTTTTCTGGTCTCACTGTCAATTGTAACTAAATCCATAAAAAGTTCAACTAATCTATCTTTATTTACCATAATTTCTCCTTTCTAAAAACAAAGTAGCCGTAGGCAAATAGTCACCACGGCTACAAATTAACATACCTAATCTATATTATTTTGCAAATTCTGCTCCACGTTTCAAAGCTTCTTCATTCACAGGGATTAATTTTTCTTTCCCAGCAAACACTTTATTCATAGCTTTAACAACAGACTCTATTGTTAACAAACCTGTTTTTTCTAAATAAGTTCCTAAAGCTACCATATTTGCAACCCGGCTATTTCCAAGTTCATTAGCAATCTCGTTACATGGAATTTTTAAAATTTCAATATCAGCCCGACCACAATCTTTTTCGATTAGTGAAGAATTTATGATTAGAAGACCATCCGGCTTAACCATTGGTGCAAATTTATCTAAAGAAGGTAAATTCATCACAATTGAGGTATCAGGTGCATCGGTTATAGGTGAAGCAATCCGCTTATCACTAACGATTACTGCACAGTTAGAAGTACCACCACGCATTTCAGGACCATAAGATGGCATCCAAGAAACTTCTTTACCTTCCATCATACCAGCATATGCTAAAAGCATTCCCATGGACATAACACCCTGACCACCAAAACCAGCCATAATGATTTCCTGCTTCATTTACTTCACCTCCTCAGGAGTTTTGTATTCTCCTAGAGGATAATATGGGAGCATATTCTCCTCTAACCATTTAAGAGATTCGACAGGAGTCATACCCCAGTTTGTTGGACAAGTAGAAAGTACTTCAATCAAAGTAAAACCTTTGCCTTCCAATTGAAGCTCAAAAGCTTTCTTAATTGCAGCCTTAGCTTTACGGATATGCTGAGGAGTATGAACAGATACCCGTGCAATATAGGCAGCACCTGTTAGTGTAGACAACAATTCAGAAACACGAATAGGATATCCTTGTATAGCTGCATCTCGACCATAAGGAGCTGTTGTAGCTTTTTGACCTATCAAAGTAGTTGGAGCCATCTGACCACCTGTCATACCATAAATAGCATTATTAACAAAAATAGTAGTAATCTTCTCACCACGTGCCGCAGCATGTACAATCTCTGCAGTACCGATAGATGCTAAGTCACCATCTCCCTGATAAGTAAAGACTACTTTATCAGGATGAATTCTTTTAATACCTGTAGCAACTGCAGGTGCACGACCATGAGATGCTTCATGCATATCACAATTAAAATATTCATAAGCTAAAACAGCACATCCTACAGGAGCGACACCAATTGTTTTTTCTCGAATTTCCAACTCATCCATAACTTCTGCAACTAGTCGATGGATAATTCCATGAGTACAACCAGGACAGTAGTGAAATTGCTTAGAAGTTAAAGATTCTGGTCTGCCAGCAACTTTAATCATTACTTTCCACCTCCCAGTGCCTTAACTTGTTCAACAATCTCAGCTGTAGAAGGTATCATACCGCCAGGTCGACCATAGAATTGTACAGGAACTTTGCCCTCAACAGCAAGTTTTACATCTTCTACCATCTGACCAGTACTCATTTCAACAGTGAGGAAAGTTTTAACTTGCTCAGCAGCTTTTTGGATTGCATTAGTTGGGAAAGGCCACAAAGTAAGTGGACGAATTAAACCAACCTTATATCCTTCTTCACGAAGTGTTTCCATTGCGCTGAAACAAATACGAGAAGTAGTACCATAAGCAACCAAAGCAATCTCTGCATCTTCCATATTCATAGTTTCAACTTTAACTTCATTTTCTTCGATCATCTTATATTTTTTATAAAGCTTCCAGTTATGTTCTTCTAACTCTTCAGGCTGTAAGAAGAGAGAATTAATTATATTTGGTTCCCGATCTTTACAACCATCAGTAGCCCAATCTTTGGCTGGTAAATCTCTCTTTGGTCTTTCTTTGAATTCAATAGGTTCCATCATTTGCCCAATCATTCCATCTCCAAGAATCATTACAGGAGTCCGATATTGATCAGCTATATCAAAAGCATCCATTACCATATCAACAGCTTCTTGAACAGTGGATGGAGCAAGAACAACCAGACGGTAATCTCCATGACCGCCACCTTTTGTAGCCTGGAAATAATCAGATTGAGAAGGTTGAATACCACCCAAACCAGGACCTCCACGCATAATATTAACAATTACACAAGGCAATTCTGCCCCTGCAATATAAGAAATACCTTCAGTTTTTAAACTAATTCCAGGACTAGAAGAAGATGTCATTACTCTAGCACCACAACCAGCAGCACCATAAACCATATTAATTGCAGCAACTTCACTCTCAGCT
Organism: Halanaerobiales bacterium; assembly: GCA_030627905.1. GTDB lineage: Bacteria > Bacillota > Halanaerobiia > DY22613 > DY22613 > JAGMES01. Next base: position 11,310 of record DAOVRZ010000076.1, on the reverse strand, counting down.
TGTAAAAAGACTCCACCAATTTTAGGAAGACGTCTTGCCATATAAGCAGGTAACTCATTCTGAGGAGTGATTGGATAACCAAAGAAATAATGGCATCCAGCTTGAATAGCAGCTTCACCCAAAGCTTCGTTACCCTTCATTAAAATTCTTTCACCCATTAGACAACCTCCTTTGCATTCCTTATTACCAAAGTAGCTTTATTTATAAATTTATTTCTTCTTATCTTCTTTATAAACCTCAATTACACAATCAGGACATATACTAGCACAGAAAGCACAACCAATACATTTATCCATTTCTTCAACCATAGCTGGATGATATCCTTTTGCATTAATCTTGGTAGACATTTTTACAATATTCTTTGGACAGACCGTAGTGCAAAGTTCACATCCTTTACAATGATCTACATTAAATACAACCTTTGGCATATCATAACCTCCTTCTAAAATTGCTCGGTAGTATAAAATTCAGGGTTAAAGATAGAATTTCTCTATTTTAACCCCATATTCATAAAATATTACAAACTATATTTATGATTTTTATCTTTTTGCCATAGAAGGATTATATTCTTTTGCCATTTCTTCTCCACGAAGAACCCGCAATGCTCCTAAAGCCAAAGCTTCCATCTCATGTTCACCAGGATAGAGTTTTACTGGAGCAATAAAGGAAACCCGTTCAGAGATCAAAGAAGTAAACCGTTCAGAATATGCCATACCCCCCGTTAAAATAATGGCATCTACCTGACCCTTAAGTACAGTTGCACAAACACCGATCTCTTTTGCAACCTGATAGGCCATAGCATGGAAAATTAAGTAAGCTTCTTCATCACCAGTAGCGATCAATTCCTCTACTTTTCGTAGATCCGCTGTTCCTAAGTAAGCTACTAAACCTCCATCGCCCACTATCTTTTTTAAGATCTCCTCTTTAGTGTACTTACCAGAATAAACCATTTTTCTAAGATCTCCTACGGGCAAACCACCGGAACGATTGGGAGAAAAAGGGCCATCTCCGTCTAAAGCGTTATTAACATCAATTACCCGACCGTCTTTATGAGCACCGACTGAAATTCCACCACCCATATGAGATATAATTAAATTACATTTATTATATCTTTTCCCTAAATTTTCGGCCACTTTTCGAGCCATTGCTTTTTGGTTTAAAGCATGAAAAATACTTTTTCGTTCAATTTCTGGTAATCCTGAATATCTGGCTATAGGCTCAAGTTCATCAACAATTACTGGGTCAACAATGAAAGCCTTACCACCAACTTCCTGAGCAATCTCATTGGCGATTAATCCGCCCAGATTACTAGCATGCTGGCCTTGTACTCCTACTTTTAAGTCTTCCAGCATCTGTTGATTAACTGCATAAGTCCCACCAGAGATAGGCCATAATAGCCCACCCCTGCCAGAGACAGCATCCAGCTCAGATATTTCAATACCATGCTCCTTTAATGTTTTTAAGATTACTTCTTTTCTCATAGATAACTGTTCTGTAATCGTTGCATATGGAGCCAATTCTTCTCTTGTATGATCAATTCCAATCTTAAGGACTTCCTTTTCATCATGATAAACTCCAATTTTCGTGGAAGTCGAACCTGGATTGATGACTAAGATTTTTAAGCTGGACATTTAAATCCCTCCAGTATAAGATCCCAAAAATTGTTTTATCTCATAATAAAGTTACTATGAACACGACCCATTTTTTCAATTCTTTCTTCTGCCATAATGTCAGCTGCTTTATAAGTTGGGATATTGTCTCTCTTGGAGATTTCAATAACTTTTAAAATACGGTCATAGATTTTTGAAGAATCTCTATGTGCTGCATCTGCATCATAACCTAAAAGCTCATGATAAACATTGATCAAACCACCAGCATTGATAACATAGTCTGGAGCATAAATGATACCTTTTTCATGAAGGATATCCCCATGACGCTCTTCTTTTAATACATTGTTAGCAGCACCTGCAATTGCACGGCACTTAAATTGTGGAATAGTTTCATCATTTACAGTAGCTCCTAAAGCACATGGAGCATAGATATCACATTCTACTCCATAAATTTCATCTGGAGCAACTACTTCTGCACCAAACTCATCAACGATACGGTCAATAGCTTCTTGATTAATATCAGTAACAATAAGTTTTCCGCCTTCTTCATGGATAAATTTACAGAGATAGTAACCTACATGACCCAAACCTTGAACAGAAATTACTTTACCTTCCAAGCTATCAGTACCTAAAGCTTCTTTTGCAGCAGCTTTCATACCCATGTAGGTACCATAAGCTGTTACTGGAGATGGGTCACCAGAAGTACCAGAAAGACCAGTTACATAATCAGTTTCCATAGCAACATAATCCATATCTTCAACAGAAGTATTAACATCTTCTGCAGTGATGTAACGACCATTTAAACTTTGTACATAGCGACCGAAAGCTCTCCAAAGTTCTTCACTCTTATCTTTCTTAGCATCACCAATAATAACTGTCTTACCACCACCAAGATTTAAACCAGCAGCAGCTGCTTTATAAGTCATACCACGACCGAGACGAAGAACATCTAAAATTGCATCTTCTTCACTCTCATAATTCCACATACGAGTACCACCCAAAGCAGGACCTAAAGTAGTATCATGGATACAGATAATAGCTTTTAAACCAGAAGTCTTGTCATAACAAAATACCAATTGTTCATAATCATACTTTTCCATGTAATCAAATTTGTTCATTTTAAAAAATCCCCCTTGTAATAAATTATTTTATAATTATTAACTACTGTACTCTAGCATCATTTTACATAAAGCCAGTGAGTAATATTTTGTCATAAAACTATCAGCTCTAGATGTAACTACCACTGGAACTTTAGCACCAACTACAATCAAAGCAGCCTTCATATCAGCAAAATATGATAATGATTTATACAAAACATTACCCGTTTCAATATTTGGAACTAATAATACGTCTGCTTTTCCTGCAATAGGACTTGTGATACCCTTATGCTTTGCAGACTCAACACTAATTGCATTGTCAAAGGCAAATGGGCCATCAACCACACAACCTTTAATTTGGCCACGATCAGCCATCTTAGAAAGAATTGCAGCATCCAGCGTAGGTTGCATATTTGGATTTACTAATTCTACTGCTGCTAATGGTACAACATTTGGTTTTTCAACACCGATTGAATGCATAACATTTACAGCGTTTTCAATGATCTGTTTCTTTTGATCTAGATCAGGATACATATTCATACCGCCATCGCTCATTGTGATCAGACGATCTAATTTTGCGAGATCTAATAAAGCTATATGACTTAATAATCTATTCTGACGCAAACCATATTCTTTGGTTAATAGAGCGCGTAAAATTGTTGAAGTACCCACTTGACCTTTCATAAGAAAATCAGCTTCACCATTGACGACAGCCTGAACAGCTTTATGGCTAGCAGCAATTTGATCTGGCTCATCATAGATTTTAACATTAGTTAAATCATAATCTGCCTCTTTAGCACAAGCCAATATTTTTTCTTTATCACCCACCAAAATTGGGTGAATTAATCCATCTTCTTCTGCTAATTTTAAAGCTTTCAAAACTTCAGTATCCTCAGCAACTGCAACAGATACAACTTTAGGTTCAGTTACCTTTGCTTGATTTACCATCTCTTCAAATGTCTTAAACATCATACGTCCTCCTTCCACGAAGTTCTACTGTTTCAAATATTCTAAGGGTTTTTCTTCGTCTCGAAGAACCCTTAAGGTTCCCTGACAAAGAGCTAACATTTCCATGGCGCCAAGATAGACTTTAACTGGAGCGATAAATTGGACGTATTCCGCAATACCATCTGTAATCATTTTAGAATTAGCCAACCCACCAGTAAGGATAATAGCATCTACTTTTCCTGATAAAACAGTCGCCATCGCACCAATCTCTTTTGCTATCTGATAAATCATAGCTTGATAAACTTCTTGAGCTTTAGAATCACCAGCAGCGATTTGCTTTTCTATTTCCATACAGTTGTTGTTATTTAAATAAGCAACCAATCCGCCTTGACCAACCATACGTTTTTTAAGTTCAGTTTCAGTATATTTACCAGAAAAAGCTAATCGAAGCAAATCACCTACAGGTACTTGACCACATCTTTCTGGAGAGAATGGACCACTTTCACTTGCATTATTTACATCTACAATTCTACCATTTAAAAGTGGGGCAACCGAGATACCACCACCCAAATGAACAGCTATAAAATTGTTATTAGAAAAATCTAAATCCATATCTTTCGCAACCAGACGAGCGGTAGCTTTAATATTTAAGGCATGGCCTAAACTTCTTCGTTTAATCTCAGGAATTCCTGAGATTCTTGCCTCAGAAATGAATTCATCGACAGAAACTGGATCAACAATAAAAGCCGGAATATCTATTTTTTTTGCTAAATCATTGGCGATCAATCCTGCAAGATTAGAAGCATGTTCACCCTGAACTCCATTTTTGAGATCTTCAACAATCTGTTGATTAATTCGATAAGTTCCACCAGCTAGAGGTCTAAGAAGCCCTCCGCGAGCTACAACAGCATTTAGTTGATCAAGTGAAAATCCTCCTTCTTCCACAGCTTTAATGACCATTCCCTTACGAAAATCCAATTGATCACTAATTCGTTCATACTGGGAAATTTCTTCCATAGAATGAGATATATTTTTTTCTAAAACTAAATCTTCATTTCGGTAAATGGCAATTTTAGTAGAAGTAGAGCCTGGATTGATTACCAATATCTTATATTCCATTTCTAGGCCTCTCTTTCATTATACGTGAATTCTTTTAACTTGGCCAACTAAAGCAATTCTATCTTCAACCATCTTGTCAGCAGCTTTATAAGTAGGAATATTTTTTTCTTTAGAAATCTCAGCGATTTTCATAATCCGATCATAAATTAAATCAGCACTTGCAAAAGCTCTATCTCTATTATATCCCTCTGCTTCATCTGCTACTTGAATCAAACCACCTGCATTGATTACATAGTCAGGAGCATAGAAAATTTCTTTTTCAAATAAGATATCGCCATGGCGTGGCTCTGCCAATTGGTTGTTAGCAGCACCAGCTACGATATCACATTTAATTTTTTCAATTGTTTCATCATTTATAATAGCACCTAAAGCGTTAGGTGAGAAAATATCACAATCAACAAACATAATCTCTTCTGGAGAAACAACTTCTACATCATATTGAGAAGTAACCATTTCAACATTTTTCTCTACTACATCAGCAACGATTACTTTTGCGCCTTCATCAATTAAAAGACCAACTAATTTTCCGCCTACTTTACCAACACCTTGAACCGCAACAGTCAAACCCTCTAAAGAGTCAGTTCCATACTTAACCTTAGCACTGGCCTTGATACCTTTCCATGTACCAAAAGCAGTGATAATAGAAGAGTCGCCACTTCCACCCCATGCCTCTGGAAGAGCACCAACAAATTGAGTTTCTTTAGAAGCGATAACAAAATCATAAGGTGTTGTACCAACATCAGTACCTGTACTATATCTTCCACCCATAGATTCTAAGAAACGACCTAGAGCTCTAAATAAACCTTCATTTTTATCTTTAGTAGGATCTCCGAAAATAACAGTCTTTCCACCACCAAAATCTACACCAGCAGCACCTGATTTGTAAGTCATACCTTTAGATAAACGTAAACCATCTCTTACAGCATCATCTTCGGAATCATATTTCCACATTCTACATCCACCAAGAGCAGGGCCTAATGTTGTGTCATGAATAACAATAATTGCCTTTAAACCTGAAGCGTTTTCCTGCATAAACATTACCTGCTCATGTCCTTCTTTCTCCATCTGTTCAAATATTTTCATTCCATAAACCCCCTTTTGTTATCTTCAACACCTTCTATATTAATGCAATATACATGCCAATCTCTTCAAAAGTCACTTTGATTTTTTAAAAAAAGCAAGACTTTTTAAGTTTACTGAATAGTCAAGCACTTTATCAACTATATTTTATCCATTCAAAAAAAATAAAATGAGTCTTTTAAACATATTAACGACTCATTTTATGTGAAATTCTTTTCACGTCTGCAATTTTTTGCAGGCAAGAGATTTCAATAGGATCTATTCTTTTAAAATAAGAACCCCACGTCTATAAGTGGGGGAAATTGTTTTTAATCTTCAGTGGGGGTAGAATCCCCCACTGAAGCCCCAATGTTCAGCTTTAGCTGGACGAGTTCACTGGATGCCATATCTTTCAAGTTTATAATAAAGACTTCGAATTGCAACACCTAGAAGTTTAGCAGCTTCAGTCTTGTTGCCTTTTGTATGTTCCAACACTTCTAAGATAACATTTTTCTCTGTCTGATCTAAAATCTCTTTTAAAGATTTATTCTGAATATCATACTCAGTAACATAAAAAACAGAAGGAGACGCTTTCTTTTCAGGTTTAGTTTCAGGAGATAATGTTCCCAAAGAAGATAGGTGATCTATTGTTATAAAATCTGAATCTAATCCAACATTAATCATAGCTCGACCAATTATATTCTCAAGTTCTCGAACATTGCCTGGCCAATCATAATCTAATAAAATTTCCAGTGCATCATCAGAGATATTATTGACTGAACGACCATATTCTTGATTAAATTTTCGAATCAAATGATAGGTTAGCTTATAAATATCTTCTTTCCGCTTTCTTAAAGGTGGAATGAAAATAGGTACAACATTCATACGATAATATAAGTCTTCTCTAAAAGTTCCTTCTTGGATCATCCGCTCTAAATTAGCATTTGTTGCAGCAATAACCCTGACATCTATATTGATTGATTTATTTGCACCTACTCGAACCACTTCTTTCTCCTGTAAAACCCTCAGAAGTTTAGCCTGAAGTTTATAGTTCATCTTTCCGATCTCATCAAGAAAAATCGTTCCACCATTCGCTTCTTCAAAAAATCCTTTTTTTCCACCTTTTCGCGCTCCAGTGAAAGCACCTTCTTCATAACCAAAAAGTTCACTCTCTAAAAGAGTGTCAGCAATCGCCGCACAATTAACCCGAATAAATTGCCCATCTGCTCTCTGACTTGAATTATGAATAGCATGAACAAATAATTCCTTACCTGTCCCACTTTCCCCCCGCAAAAGTACTGTAGCAGGAGTTTGTGAAGCTTGACGAGCCAGGTGAATACATGCACGCATCAATTTACTATCAGCAATAATATCTTCAAATGTATATTTTGCATTTAATTGACGGATCATCCGTCTTGCTTGATTTAATTCATCTGTTAACTTTTTTATTTCCGATATATCATGAATTATTCCAACACTTCCTTTTAATTTACCCTCAACGCGAATTGGAGCAACGTTAACAATCACTTCTCTTTTACTTGGCCCAACTTTTAACCGAACTCCAGAAACAGGTTTATTGGTCTGTAAAACTCGCATATGCATACTTTCACCTTCAGCAATATCCACAGTCGCAGGTTTGCCGATCACGTCTTCTTCGGTAAATCCTGTTAATCGAGTATAAGCTGAATTAATCATTAGTCCTAATCCATTTTCATTCACCACAGAAATGGCATCTTGAGTGGATTCGATAATCGCTTTCAACATAACTTCCATATCTTTTAAATTAGTTAATTCTTCTGCCAGTTCCTTCATTTCAGTGATATCACGAAAAACTGCTACAGCACCGTGTATATTTCCCTCAAAATCTCTAATCGGAATCCTAGTTGTAACAATTGTAGTATCTCCAATTACTTGAGTTTGATTTAATTCTTCTTGCGCAGTCTTTAAAATTAAATGAAGACGGCTATTAGGTATAATATCAGAAACATATTTCCCTAGACATAATTCAGCTTTTAAATTCATAATCTTTTCAGCAGCTTGATTGAACAAAGTAATAATACCATTGTTATTAATAGCAATCATTCCATCATGGGTAGAATTTAAAATAACTTCTTTCTCACGGTTAACTCGTTTTAAACGCCGAAACAAGTCCTCTTCATTTACAATTAAACTAAGAAGGAGTTCAACGGCAAAAGAAGATAGAATTGAACACTTTTCTTCTATATACTTATCTCCTATCATTTCATGAATCTTATTTTTTGATAAATTTAATGTATCAATAATCAAGTCTGGTATGTCTATTTCTTCATCTATCAGGGAATGATATTCAAGGATTGATAGTTGCTTCAGCATAAGTGATGGGACTTTTGCAGTTTTAGAAGAAAGAACTCCTATGATCTTAACTTGATTTAACTGTATTATACGTTTTATAATGGAAAGACCTGCTTCTGTTAAGCCTATTATTAGAATCTTTAACATCTATCTGTGCCCTCCAAACTAGCTAATTTTATTTTACCTATTATCTATAACCTTATCTATTTAACATTTCAGGAAAATTTATTTCATCAAATTTATTATATTCGCCAATACAGACTAAAATCCCTTTATCTCTTTAAAGATTCCGGAAACTATTGCGAATTTTGATCATACATGATAAAATAATACAGATGCAAAAAAGCTTTTTTTTAAAGGAGCAGTGATAAATATGTTATTAATGAAACTTGTACTTTTTGCCATCGGTATGTTCGCGATAGTGAAAGGTGCGGACTGGTTTACCGATGCTGCCATTTGGGTTGCTGACAAAACAGGAATTCCAAAAGTGATTATTGGTGCAACTATTGTCAGTTTAGCAACCACCCTTCCAGAATTCGCGGTTTCAGTTTTCGCTTCTGCAACTGGACATTCTGAGCTGGCTTTAGGCAATGCAATTGGTTCAAATATCTTTAACATTGGTCTGATTCTAGGTGTTTCTCTAATGATAAGTAGTTTTCCTACCGATCCAAAGTTATTTTCTAGAAAAGCTTTGTTTATGGTAACTGCTGGAGTTTTAGCATTAATCGTATCATTAGATGGTAAAATAACTCAATTGGATGGTTTTATGTTAGCATTAGTCCTTGTTGGTTACATAATTTTTCTTATCAGACATGCTCGTAAGCATAAATCATCACCGAATTGCAAAGTAGAAGGAACATTAAAACAAAATCTGCTCTATTTTTTCGGTGGATCTGTAGCAGTAATTATTGGTTCTCGAATTGTTGTAAGCTCAGGTGTCTGGATGGCTCAATATTTTGGAATACCTGAGATTTTTATTGCTCTCACTCTAGTATCATTTGGAACCTCTTTACCAGAGCTGGTAACATCTTTAACTGCAACTTTAAAAGGTCATCAGGAACTATCTATAGGTAATATCATTGGAGCTAACCTCTTAAATCTAGGTTGGGTTACTGCAACTTCCGCCATAGTAAAACCAATTCCGATCTCTAGAGCTAATCTAACTCTTGATTTTCCGTTTATGCTTACACTTATGATCTTGCTCTTCTTTTTCGGACTGAGTGGTAATAAACTTACTCGTTTGGAAGGTATGATTCTATTTGCGGTATATGTAGGGTACATAACTGTTTTGTTTGGGACATTATAATATTAATCCCCTGTTTCTTTATTACGGAGAAACAGGGGATTTTTGATTAGTTCATCCAGGTTGGACGGTTATATAAGTGAATATATTGGATTGGTTCAACAAAATCTTCGAGATTTATATCCTCTTTTAGGCTTTCCTCTACAGCGATATATCTAATTGGGAGTCCCCTTTTTTCGGATACCTCTTTAACAATCTGATAACCTGCCTTGATATCTTCAACATTAGTCTCACCACATAAATTGATATTAACAACAAGATGAGTTATCTTCAAACGTGCAGCATGCATAACTTCTTCCATTATCCCCATAATTCCTTCTGGATTTTGGGTAAAAGGACGCAGTGTATTGATAACAAAGTTCATATCATACTCGCCTTCTTTAAAATAAGGATTAAACCTTCCTAGAGCTATTGCTCCGACATCATCCCCACCTACATCAAAGACTGCTTGATAGCTTGTATCCTGCAATACTCGTAAAATTTCAGGAGATAATGCAGGTAAGTCTGCATTTGCTAATCTTCCTTTTGGAATTACCTCTATCCCTGCTTCTTCCAATGGACCCGCTGCTTCTCTTGAACGGAAGTAAGGATTTGCAATATCCAAATCTACCAGAGCGACCTTATCATAATTTTTGCGTAAATTTTCAGCATAATTCATACTGACTTCAGTTTTGCCGCTTCCATAAGCACCAGTAAATAGTTGAATACGTTTATTCGACATTATTTGTCACCTCCACATAGTACACTCTGTTATGATTCGTGAAAAATGGGGGAAATCCTTTCAAGATATTTTTTTATTTCCAAAGTTATATTGATTCCTAAAACCATAGAGTACTCAAAAAAGGAACAGTTTGACACAAACTGTTCCTTAAAACTAATATGCTTATTATACTGTTTTTATATCCTCACAAACTATAAAACCTTTTAATCCATAGCTTGGATCAATAGCTATAAACAGTAGCTTTTCGTTTATAATTTGTTCTCTAGCCTTTTCATACCATTTTTTTTGATAAACGTTGTTCTTATTACAATTCATTAAATAAAGTAGTTCGTCTTCAAGAAGGTCGATTTCTTCTGATTCATAAACTTCAATACTTAATATAATGTTACCAAATGTAAAATCATCTAATCTTATATGCTTTGGTTTGACAAATACAATTTCTATTGTGTTACTATCGTTAGAATCATAGCTGATATATAATATACAATTTCCCTCATTTACTCTTATTCCAGTGATGTATTTGTCATGGAGATTGGCTATGTTTAGCCATTGGTGTAAATTTTTCATTTGAACGATTTCCTCCTTATCTCATGATCATTTGCTCTCCAGGTAATCTATTTTCTCTAGTAGGTCTTTTACCATTTTCTTTCCTTGTCCAGCGATGCTTATGCGGTTTACCCTGTCCATGGTCATGGTCATAATCTATATCTTCTTCTGGCCAACCATCTTCCGCGTATGTTCTGTCCTGCTTTATATTACCGTCTTTCCTATATATTCTAGACGTAGAACCTGGTTCACCTTCCATATCGTTCGCACTTTTTCTCTCTGCTTTTTTTGGTTCATTTGCATCACTTATGGTATTTATCAATTCATGAGTCAGATATACTGCTGCCACAGTAAGTGCACCATCAATTAACCAAGAACCTACTGATACTGCAAATGGAATAGCAATAGCAAAATTTCCACTCGGATCAATATACCTCAAAGGTCGGGTCGAGTAATGGCGCGGTAACATCATGTCCCGTTTCCATCACCCGCCCTAAGAACCGTACGTGAGGTTTTCCCTCATACGGCTCACTTGGTATCTTCGTATTACAGTTTATGATTCCTATCGTACTGGTT
>DAOVRZ010000052.1:0-36365 GCA_030627905.1 Halanaerobiales bacterium | reverse complement strand
GATAAGTAATGTTTCTTGGATTTATCAATGTGCAAAAAGTAAGATTCCCCTGTGCGATGTTTTGAAAGTGTTAAAAATAGCTTAAGGGCTAGTTTACTTAGTAACTGTAAATATTTGTAAGCTAATTTGCTCATTTAGAGTATAAAGGATAATTTTAGAATTATGAAGGATTTGGATGCGTAATATATTAAAGATAATTATAAAAAATTAGTTGAATGTGTTAATAGAAGAAATATACATATACGTAATCAAGGTATTGCAGATAAACAGTATGAAGAAGATATTAATCCTTATGGTTTAAAGGAAGGTGAAACTGCAAGTATAAATGAGGATTATTTTTAAGAAGTGTGTGTTTTATTTGAATATTTGGTTAATAAAGTATGTAGTTGGATTGATGAAAAGATTTGCTTGGGTATTCTTATGGAGTAAAGCGATAACAAGTTGTTCCAAATTTTCTCTGAAAGGTATGAAAATGGTTCAATTATCATCAATACAAATCTTGAATTCGCAGAATGGACAAACATTTTTCACTTGACTAAAGATGAAATGAAGTGTGTTTTCTCAAGCCTTTTTTGATTAATTGAATAATTAAATGATCCGAAAAATAGACATAGAAGTAAGGAGAAAAATGGAGGTGGCTTATGGGAAATTTTTGGACTTTGGGTATAACCTGGGGAATACTGGCCTGGATTCCGTATTTTGCTGATACCCATCAAATTTTTAAAACAATTTTTGGTTTGCCAGTACTTCTTGCAGGTTATTTGACTTTGTTTTTAGATATATTTTTTGGTTCTATTCCAAATGTCTTAAGTTTTTGCTTAAGTCTCCCTACTGGGATAGCATTGAGCTGGATGATCATGAGAATTTTCGCAGTCATAAATAGTAGAAACTACAAAGAATTGGAGAAGGAGGTGTAGTTGACGTGTTCTGGAAAACGCTTTTAACTACTTTCGGGTTGATCTTTCTTGCTGAATTGGGTGATAAAACACAATTAGCTACTATGTTATTAGTGGCTCAAGATAAATCTGTAAAGGCAGTTTTTTTCGGTGCTGCTCTTGCTCTAATATGTTCCACCTTTTTAGGAGTAACTCTGGGTGCTGTTTTAAATAAAATTATCCCTGCTAACTATATTCAGATGGCTGCAGGGATAGCTTTTATTATTATAGGTGGTTTACTTCTTTTTGGGAAAGTATAATTTATATAGTTTACTCACGATGGCATAAGTCCATCGACTTCAAAGGTTCTGGATGAGGATCAACGTGTATATGCACTTCTTTGATTTGATGATCACTTAGTTCAGTTATTATTTGGTCTTCAACGTTATGAGCAATTTTATCTCCTTCGAATACACTTAATTTTTCATGAACAGTAATAGTCATTTCTATAATTTCTGAGTTTGCATGCTTACGAACTTTTACATCAGTAATATTTTGAACACCAGGAATTGATTGGGCAATATTTTTTATTTTTGTTAAGTAAATTGAATCAGGAGATCCTTCCATCAATTCATGAAAGGTTTCCATCAGAATTTTTACTCCTATATGAATGATCATACCTGCCACAATTAAACCTGCAATCGGGTCTAAGATTAATATTCCATTTCTGGCCGCAATAATCCCGATTACTGCAGCGATAGAGGATATTGCATCGGAACGATGATGCATTGCATCAGCTATGATAGCAGGGCTATTAATTTTACGCCCTATATAGATAGAATACCTAGAGATCCCTTCTTGGGCGAAAATTGAAAAAATACCTGCCCAGATATTTATGAATCCTGGATAGAAGAAACTTTGTTTGACGATACTCATAATGTTATCTTTTGCAATTACTAGACCACTGATTATTAAACTTAAAGCTAAAAGATTTGCTGCTAATGTTTCTGATCTTTCATGACCATAAGGATGAGATGAATCAGGTGGAGTTGCTGCAATCTTTAAGCTAAAAAGAACAATAATAGTAGAAACAGAGTCTGAGGCAGAATGAATACCATCAGCAATCATTGCTCGACTATGAGCTAGTAGTCCTACAGTAATTTTAATGCTAGCTAGAGTTGTGTTTACAATTAGGGCAGTTATCGAAACTTTTTTTCCTGTCCTAAATCGTTCATCTTTATTCAAAATTGACTCACCCTTTCTCAAAAGATAAACTCCTGTAGACTTTTATCATAAGTCCCACAGGAGTTTTTTTACCCTGTTGCTTACTAAGAGCCCAGCATAATTTATGCCTGACTGAGTATAGTACTTTATAATAATATATGCATACCTTAATAACTTGTGAAAAAAAAGGAGAGACCAAAATTTTGGCCCCTCTAATATAATGATGATTACCCTCTTGGTACAAATGTAGTACATTGAGTTTCTGGTGATGAGTTGGCATTCATTTGGCTGCCAATTGTCCCGATCTCCATATCTGTATTACTATAGTTCTGGTTTAAATTAACTTGAACTTCTTTTGCTGTGCATAGATCATTGGCCCAGTATTTGCAATTTTGAACGCTACATCCGATCTTGGACATAAATATCACCTCCAGATTTATTCAATCATAGTATTACCAAGCTAGAGATATTTTATACATCAAAAAATATGTTTCATATCCTTTATTTTAGGGAATAATAAGTTTATGAATAGTGTGGGAGGGAATTTTTATGTTATTATGTTTACCATGTGAGCAAATTATGTTAATCAGGTTGAAGCAAAAGAAAAATTTTATGATGGATCTTTGTCCTGAATGTCGTGCAAAAATTCATGAGGCATTCAAGATGGGAAAAACGGGATAGATAAAATATATGAAACAATTGGTTTCTTAACTTCAAAAGGATGGTAAAAAACGTTACTGGGGATATCCTATGTGATTTGTTTTTGCCATCCTTTCGTAATTTAAAACCCTGCACAGCAGATTATTAATAAAAAGGCAGGAATCTTGAATATGCACGAAGAAGATTTTATAAATCATTTACTTTGGATACATATATGAAAAAGAGGTTGTGCGCGCGTTGGGAGATGATATTATGCAAGTATTAGAAATTCTTGAAAAAGCTCGTGGTGAGACTGAGTTAACAAAAGAGGAGATTGTTTTTCTTTTAAGTACTTCAGATCAAGAAGATAAAGAGAAAATTTTTAGGTTAGCTGGAGAGTTGACATTAAAAAATTTAGGCCCAGAGATTCATCTAAGAGGAATCGTTGAGTTTTCGAATTATTGTTGTCGTAACTGCAATTATTGTGGACTTCGTTTAGATAACGAAAAATTGGTACGCTATCGTATGAGTCCTGAAGAGATTGTGGCTCAATCAGAAGAAGTGGCTGATTTAGGCTTAGGTACGGTTGTGTTACAATCTGGTGAAGATTATTGGTATACTAAAGATATGATTACAGATATAATTCGAGAGATTAAGGCTAAAACCGATTTAGCGATTACATTAAGCTTAGGAGAACGCAAATTTGATGAATTAAAGGCATGGCGTGAGGTTGGAGCCGATCGATATCTTTTAAAACAAGAAACTGTCAATTCTACGATATTTAAAGAAATTAAACCCGATTCACGTTATGAAGAGAGATTTGAAGTTCTTGAACACTTAGCTGATTTAGGCTATCAAGTTGGATCTGGAGGAATGATAGGACTTCCAGGTCAATTGATTGAAGATCTAGCAGATGACCTTATCTATATACGTGAAAAGCCAGTAGGGATGGCAGGGTTTGGCCCTTTTATTTCTCATGGTGATACTCCATTTAGTATGCTTCCAAATGGAGATGGTGAATTAACATTGTTACTTTTAGCAGTAGCTCGCATTGTATTGAAGAAAGTTTTTTTACCTGCTACTACAGCTTTGGAGACTCTTATTCCAGACGGAAGACAAAAAGCGATTAAAACAGGTGCAAATGTAATTATGCCTAATATGACCCCACTTAAATATCGAAAATTATATGAAATCTATCCAAATAAAGCACAAACTGATTTAGATGAGGTGGTTGAATTGATCAACTCTATAAGACGTGTAGTGGGCAAAGGCCGTGGAGATACTTTTTAATTAAAACAACAAGGAGGATTTATAATTATGGATCTACAACGAAAATCTCTGTTCTTATTAGATGGGAACAGTTTAACTCACCGGGCATTTTATGCATTGCCCCCTATGAATACTAAGGATGGAGTACCTACTAATGCTGCTTTTGGGTTTATCCGGATGTTACTAAAACTTATCAAAGATGAAAAACCTGATTTTCTAGCAGTGGCTTTTGACTTAAAAGCCCCAACCTTTAGACATAAGGAGTTTGCAGAATATAAAGGAACTCGTAAAAAAACTCCAGATGAATTGGTGCCACAATTTGATCTGATAAAAGAGATTGTAAGAGCTTTTGATATCCCTATCTATTCTCTTGAAGGATATGAAGCAGACGATCTGTTGGGCACATTAGCAAAAGCTGGTGAGAAACAGGGTCATCATGTTACTATTGTTACTGGAGATAGAGATGCACTTCAGTTGGTTTCTGAAAACATTCGAGTAATGTATAACAAAAAAGGGATAACTGATATTGAAGATTATACATTAGAAAAAGTTCGCGAAAAATATGGAGTCGATCCAATCCAGTTAATCGAAGTTAAAGCTCTGATGGGGGATAAATCAGATAATATTCCAGGGGTTCCAAGCATTGGAGAAAAGACAGCAATCTCATTGATTAAAGAGTTTTCAACTTTAGAAGAAGTGTTGGCAAATATTGATAAGATAAGTGGTAAGAAAAGAAAGGAAGTTCTAACTAATCATAAAGATGATGCTATTTTGAGTAAACGTTTAGCAACTATTATGATTGATGTACCGTTAGATTTTGATTTTGATAAATGTCAGTTAACAGAGCCAGATTCTAATAAAGTGGTGGAAGTCTTTAAAAAACTAAACTTCCGTACTTTGGTAGATCAATTTACTGTAAAAGAAGAAATTGATATTTCTCAGATAAAATATAAAACTATAGAAGAGGAAGTTGAACTAGAAAAAGTTGTTTCTGGTTTGCGAAATGAAAAGGTAAATCTGGAGATTTTGTTATCAGAAGAAGATCCTATGTATGGTGAAATTCTGGGAATTATCTTAAAGGGTGAAAAAGAAGATATTTATTATATACCACTTGCAAAATATGATAATCAAATTCCAACTATAGTAAAAGAATTATTAGTCGATGGGGATTGCTCAAAATTAATCTATAGGGCTAAGCGCCAGATGGTTGCACTTCGTAGATATGGAATTGAACTTAACGGGTTAGTTTTTGATCCTGATATTGCTGTTTATTTACTCAAACCATCTGAGAAGAACCCTGATTGGTGGGAGATTGTTAATGGATATTTAATGATAACACTTCCTGATAACCTTTCAGATGAAGAAAATTCTATTAATTCGGTTGTTTTACGAGTAAGTCTCTTAAATCGTTTAGAAGAAGTATTGATCAGCCAGATGGGAGAGGCAGAATTAATTCATCTTTTCGAGAAAGTAGAGATTCCTTTAGAAGAAGTGTTGGCAGAGATGGAGTTTAATGGGATTGATCTTGATGAAGATTATCTTAAAGAATTATCTGAAGAATTGGAACAGCGTATTCAGAAGATCAGTGAGAAGGTTTATGAAATTGCAGGTACCAAATTTAATCTGAATTCTCCAAAGCAATTGGGTAAGATTCTCTTTGAAGAAATGAAGATGCCAGTGATTAAGAAAACAAAGACAGGCTATTCCACCAATGCTGAGGTTTTGGAAGAATTAGATAAAATAGATACAACCGGGATTATCAGTTATATTCACGAATATCGAGAATTAGCCAAGTTAAAATCCACATATGTAGATGCTTTACCGCCTTTAGTGCATCCTGAGACAGGACGGATTCATACTTATTTTAATCAAACAGTAACAGCAACCGGAAGATTAAGTAGTACTGAGCCTAATCTGCAAAATATCCCTATTCGCACAGAAGAAGGACAAAAGATTAGAAAAGCTTTTATTGCTGAAAAAGGTGGAGAAAATATTCTCTTAACAGCAGATTATTCTCAGGTTGAACTAAGGATTTTAGCTTATATCTCTAAAGACCCAGGCTTAATTGGAGCTTTTAAAGAGAATGCAGATATTCATACTAAGACAGCGGCAGAAGTTTTTGAACTATCACCAGAAGAGGTAGATAAAGAACATCGTCGGCGGGCAAAGGCGATTAATTTTGGAATTGCTTATGGTTTGAGTTCATTTGGTTTATCTAGAGATTTAGGTATTCCGGTAAAGGAAGCTGAAGAATATATCACAAAATATTTTACTCGTTATCGTGGAGTAAAAGAATATATTGATACTACTATTCAAATGGCGAAAGAACAAGGTTATGTAACCACTTTAGAAAATCGTCGTCGTTATTTGAATGATATTAAGAGTCGTAATTTCCATAAACGGAGTTTTGCAGAAAGAATGGCGATTAATACACCGATTCAGGGAACAGCAGCAGATATTATGAAAATTGCCATGATCAAAGTTTATCATGCTCTTAAAAATGGCAATTATCGTTCGAAACTTTTATTGCAGGTTCATGATGAATTAGTTTTAGAAGTTTATCCAGATGAATTGGAATCTATTATAGAATTGATTCAGAAGGAGATGGAGAATGCTTATTCGATAGATGTTCCACTTCTTGTCGATATTGAGTCTGGTTCTAATTGGCTTGATCAATCATCTGTTTTATGAGGGGGAATAGGCAATGCTGAATCGTGACTTAATCCAAAAGGTATTGACGACAGCTCTTGCCTATGGTGGAGATTTTGTTGAACTCTTCTTTGAAGATAAATCCACAAATGAGATCATTTCCGAAGGTGGAGTGATTGAAAAGGTCAGAACAGGTTTTGAACTGGGCGTAGGTATTCGAGTTATTTATAATGGAAAGGTATCTTATGCATATTCTGAAGATTTATCAAAAGATGCTCTCATTGAAACTGCACGCAATGCAGGAAAGCTAGCTAGAGGTTCGGAAAAGAAGAGGACATTAATAAATCCTACTCCGAAGTTGATTCCTAATTTACATCAGGTGAAAATAGATCCATCATTGTACCAAAGTGAGGATAAAGTTAGATTGGTATCACGAGCTGATCTAGGTGCAAGAATTTCTGATCTAATCAAACAAGTTAAAGTCATTTTAATAGATCAAAAACGAAAGATAATGATTGCCAATAGTGATGGACTTCTTATTAAAGATGAACAGGTATCGACTCGAATGACTGTCAAAGCAGTAGCCAGGCGTGGTGAATTAATGCAGATGGGATCTATTACTAAGGGTAGAACTATGGGAATGGAAATGTTTGACCTTTATGATCCAGCTATTATAGGCCAGAGTGCTGCCGAGCAGGCTTTAATAATGTTAAATGCCAGACCAGCACCAGCGGGGAAGATGGATGTAATTATTAACAATGGTTCTGGTGGCGTTCTTTTTCATGAAGCTTGTGGACATAGTTTAGAATCAGATGTGATTGTAAAGGGTGCATCAGTCTTTACAGGAAAAGTCGGGAAAAAGGTTGCTTCATCTATTGTTACAGCAATAGATGGGGCAACTCTTTCTAATGAATGGGGTTCTTATAGTATTGATGATGAAGGGACTGTAGCCAAAAGGACGGTTTTAATTGAAGATGGAATTTTACGTGATTATATGTGGGATCGAGTAAGTGCCACAAAAGCTGGTCATCATCTTTTAACTGGTAATGCTCGTCGTATGTCATATCGTCATTTGCCGATTCCTAGGATGACTAATACTTTTATTGATCGAGGTAAAAGTAAAGTTGAAGACTTCTTTAAAAATGTAGATAGAGGTCTTTTTGTCAAAGAGATTAGCGGTGGTCAGGTAAACACTTCGACTGGAGATTTTGTCTTTTCAGTCAAGGAAGGTTATTTGATTGAAAGAGGAGAGGTTTCAGAACCAGTTCGAGGAGCAACATTAATTGGCAATGGGCCAAAAACCTTATTTAAAATTGAGATGATCGCTGATGACCTAGCATTTCATGCAGGAAATTGTGGCAAACAAGGACAGGGGATGCAAATAGGTGTTGGACAGCCTACACTTTTGATAAGTGATATGACAGTTGGTGGAATTAAGAGGCAAGAAATTTGGAGGAAATAGGATGATTGATTTTAAAAAATGGATTGATTTTGGTTTGACTCATGGTGCAGAGGAGATTGAATTTTATTTTGAACGAATCAAATCAAACAAGATTCAAATTTTCACTGGAGATGTAGAATCACTTCTTACTTCCACTTCTCAGGGCATAGGAGTTAGAGTGATTTTTGATGGTAAGATAGGGTTTGCTTATACATCGAATCTTACTAGCAAAGGACTTAAAACGGTTATAATCGCAGCAATAGATAGTGCTAGATTAGTTCAAAAAAGTGAATTACATAAGTTCTCTGATAAAGGTTGGAGATATCCAGAAGTAGAAATTTTCGATTCTGAACTAGGAAGTACAGAGTTAGAAGAGAAGATTCGTTATGGAATAGAACTCGAAAGGTCTGCACTTGATTTTGATCCACGGATTGTGAGGATTCCTTTAGCAAAGTATGAAGATGAAGAGAAGGAAGTTTATATAGTTAATTCTAAAGGACTTAACGAGCATTATAATAAAACTATAGCCAATGCGATTTTAACAGCTATTGCTAATGAAAATAATGAGAATCAGACGGGTTTGGGAATTGGGTTTGGGAAAAAGTTAAGTGATCTGGACTCTCAGAAAATTGGTGAACAAGCCGCGAGACAGGCTATTTCATTGTTGGGAGCAACTGCTGTTCCTACTCAAGAGGTTTCTGTACTTTTTAGTCCATATGCAGGTTCTCTTTTGTGTGCTCCTTTTGGATCAGGATTTTTAGCTGGAAGGGTGCAGAAGAATAAATCTTATTTTAAGGGTAAGCTGGGGGAGAAAGTTGCTAGTTCATTGGTTACACTGATTGATGACGGCCTTTTAGAGGGAGGATTTCAAACGACTCCCTTTGATGATGAAGGAATACCTTCACAGAAGACAATCGTTGTGGAGAAGGGAATATTAAAAAGTTATCTATATGATACTTATTCAGCCGGAAAAGCTGGAATCTCTTCCACTGGAAATTCTCGGAGAAAAAGTTATCAAGAACTTCCAGAATCAACACTTACAAATTTTTATTTACAGCCAGGTAATTATACAAAAGAAGAGATGATTTCTGAAATGAAAGAAGGATTGTACATATTAAATTTATCAGGAGTAGGTAGTGGAACCAATCCTATCTCTGGTGATTTTTCTGTTGGTGCTTTAGGTATCTGGATTAAAGATGGAAAGCTGACTCATCCTGTTAGTGGAGT
This sequence comes from Halanaerobiales bacterium, assembly GCA_030627905.1. GTDB lineage: Bacteria > Bacillota > Halanaerobiia > DY22613 > DY22613 > JAGMES01. The sequence continues at coordinate 27,041 of DAOVRZ010000052.1, read as the reverse complement.
AATAATAGCAGGTAACTTTTTCGAGATGTTAAATGATATCGTACAGATTGGTAATGATATGAGTTTTAATTTTATAACTAAGTTTATGGGAATGCCTTCGATATTGGTTCGAAAATTGATGGTTACAGGTATATAGTTTTATGCAGGTTAACTGTTGTAACAATTTACACTCATAGGTTATCCACCATATGTCCATCCTAAGATTACATTAATAAATCAATCAAAGGGGGATTTGGATGGACTTAAGATATGATGAATATCAGCCGATTCATTCTACTGAAAATGGCCTTAATTATGGTTTATATTATTGTTCGATCTGTAATAATGATACACTGCATCAAGTTGTGGATGTAGATTTTGATAACTATGATGTTAGATGCAGTAATTGCGGTACAACAGCAGTAACTAGAGCAGATAATTTTGATTTGTATGAAGAAGAGTCTAAGCGTTGTAATCAGGAGATAGGAGCGTTTTTGGCTGATGGTGAGGAGTATATTTAAGATTTATTATTATATGGTTCATTTTTACTTTTGTGACTAACCTCTCTTAAAGTGTTTAAGAGGGGTTTTTTGTTTGTTTAGAATAATAAAAATGTCATAATAGTAAAAATGTGAAGGGTTTGAGTGTGCTTTGACGAAATATAATGAATAAGTATATCGTGTTAAAGAAAGGAAGGTTAATTTGAATTAGTCTGGTTATATTTACGTTTTGCGAAACGAAAAAAGAGCCCTTGTAGGCTCAAAGTAAGTGTTTAAATGCTTACCAAATGTTATTTGAAATGAATTGTAACTGATTTTTGCATTTTTCAACAGATGCATTAACAGTTGTTTTGATTTTATAAATCCTCATGCTTTCTCCAGGTGTCAATAGTAGGATTGGCTTAGATAAAGCAGAAGATATTCTTCCAGAACCCATGAAGTCGTCAAGAAGAACAATGTGATTGTCAGGGTCATCTGTTGTAAAGTGATTTATATTACGATAGACAATATCTCTAATTTTTTCGAGATAAACCATTGTTTGTTTATTTGGAACATTTCTGGAGTTTTTAGTAGTTGACCATGTACAATGTGTTAAAATCACCATTTGAATTTTTGGAGTATTATCTTGTAAAGTAGGTGTTAAGTTTTTTCTAAATTCGCTTCCTGGATCTGAAAGCGTTTTGAGTAGTAGGTTTAAAGAGTTGATAGATTGTTGGTCTGTTCTTACGGGAACAATCAATGCATCAGCTGCATGCCATGCTAAATGTGTCCCGCCTGCAAAAAATGGTGAAGTATCAATTAAACATTTATTACATTTAGTTTCCCCCATTTCTCTTTCAATTTCTCTTTTAAGGGATAGCAGAATACTATTAATGGCTGTTTCTTGTTGAGTACCCGTCAAGTTTTTTGCTAGATTTAAAGCTGTATTAATTTGTGAGGGTAGTAAATATAATTCACTTGATGAAGGAATATAGTAGGAGTTATCGCGGAAAAATTTATTTGTTGCAGAAATTTGAGAAGCAATTCTTGCAGGTTTTCCTAAACCAGGAATGATGTATGGTAATATCATATCCACGATATTAACGGGAGAATTAACATAGTAATTATTATCATAAAAATATGATAAATTCCCTTGAGGACATGCATCAATAGCTAAGATATCCTTGACTAGATATGATAGGTTAAAAGATAAAGTTGTTTTTCCAATGCCACCCCTTAAGTTGCAAATAGCATATTTACTAAATCTAGGTAAATCGAACATTACGTCTTCACCTTGAGAAATCAGATATTGTCTTTCTACAATCGGTTTAATGCTTGAAACCATATTTATTTTTCCTCCTTTTCTTATCTTAATTCCATATTAGCACTTATAAACAGAAGTGTCAATAGAGAAAACGGAAATATAGTTATTGAATGTGGAAAATCAGATTAGGCACTTCGCAGAAACGCATATATAACATTCTTTACACTATCGTTTCGGGAACGTCGCATATGGCGAAAATGTTCTGCAATAGTGAAAAATATTGAGAAAAATTTGGGATGAAATGATGGATTTTAAAAAAACCAAAAGAATATTAGGTTGTTTTGCTTTGTTTGGACTAATACATTGTAAAGATATTGTTCAAGAAGAAATCGATGTTATTTTGTCTTTTATAGAGATTTTTAAATACACAACTTTCGCAGTTCGGTGCAAGGTCTGACTTAAGTGTCGCATTTTTCTATATATGCCATTAAACGAGATTTTGCATCGCGGAAGTTGAGTTAAAAAAACATTAAATGAGGTGTGAGCGATGAAAAAAGTAATGAAACAATTTTGTGGATTTATTATTTTAGGCATATTCTTGACTTTATTCTTGAACGGTTGTACCGATCAAGCAACTACAAAAGAGTTGCAGGAATCTGATATACCTTCAAATATTGTATTCAGACCTACATTTGAAATTATTGAAGGTGATCTTATAGCGGGCACAGCTTTTGCAGTAAAATTTGGTGAAGAAGGGAGTACGATTATTTTGACGGCGCTGCATATTTTTGGCCCTGCTGGTGGTTTAGAAGCCGATATTCCTGCCAGTGAACTTCCTAGTTATGTTGCCAAAGTCACGTTAAATGATTTGTTTGAGAAATCTTATGTAGGTGTTGCGAACGAGGTTTTAGTCATTCCAAAATCAAAACCATATCCAGAATCAATTGATAAAGATGTTGCAGCATTTACTAACATATCAAGTGAAAATATTTTAACATTAGAACTTTATGGTGAAAAATTGTCTGTAGGAGAGCCAGTATGGTTATTGGCATCAGTAATGGGTGGAGAATCGTCGGATAAAAAATTAAATAAAGGGAAAGTCATTAAATCTGAGAGTAAGCAGTTAGTTTTCCAATATGATAATTCTGATATAGGTCTTACAGCAACAAGTGGTGCTCCAATATTGAATAGTAATCTTCAAGTCGTAGGAATAAATATTGCATGTGGATCCAAAAATGGTAAACTATATGGTTTCGCTAATCCTTCAATTAGTGTAATAAAACTTCTTAAGGAAGCGTTAAGAAATTAGGACTATTTCAAGGATGTCAATATAAGATTCAGATTTTCGGGGGCGCTTAGATGGCTGATTTGGTATTTAAATTTGTAATAGTGAAGAATTACCGCCAGTACACTCATGATTTAAGTAATGAGTGTGCGAGCGGTAATCTGTTACACATCAAATGGATAATACATAAAGAGATCTTTTTTCAAATTCATCTTATACGAAAATGATCTACATCAGCATATTTACATTGAAGATCTGGAGAAGAGAAATTTCTAAAATAGTCATAACTATGCTTCAAACATATACTAAAATACTTATGGCATATCTGATAATCGTCTTCATTACATGTTTTACAGGGAATATCTTTTTGATACTTTGATCGCTGAGGGGGCGATAGAAACTTAGAAACCTTCTTTGAATTCCAAAACGCTTCAATGGATTGATCATTTAAATTTCCCAGAATCACTTCTGGTATGTAGGGGAGTTGCTCACAAATAGTTACTTGACCATCAGGCAGTAAGATTACAGATGTTCTACAACTGTTACAGATACTGCGAAACTCAAAAGGATTTTCAGAATCATGATTTTTACTAAGAAATACTTCCTTTTGAAAACCGTAATGTCCAATTATTGGAGTATTAAATTTATGTTTATATCTGTTCACAACTTCATTAGCACGTATCATTTGTTCTTCAGTAGGAAAAAGGGAGTCTACATGTCTCCAAATAGAACGGCTATATTGAATCAAATCAACTCTTTCGACTTCTAAAGAACTGCAAAAATCCAAAAAATTATCTAAATCATCAATGTTATAACCATTAACAACACATCTCAATCCAACTGCAATTTCAGCCTCTTTCAAATTTTTTATTGTTTGCACAGTACGATCCAGAAATTCAATATCCATTCCTGTTAAGAATGCTGCTAATTCCGGTTTATGTGAATCAAGACTAATCTGTATTTTATTTAGACCGCCTTTTTCTTTTAATTGTAAACAGGTCTTTTGATCCAAATAGGATTTAGTTGAAGTGAAATAAGACAAACCCTTTTTGTGTAATAATTCCATAATATCTATAAAATCTTTTCGTTCAAATGGATCTCCACCAGATAATAAAACATATTCACATCCCTTTTTAACACATTCATCAAAAAGTATTTCTAAGCGTTCTAAAGGAATATAGTTAGTTATTTGATCTTTTGAATGATAACAGTATTTACAGTTCATTTTGCAACTTGATGTTACATTGTAATTGACTATAATAGGAAAGTCAATCTTTTGATTTTCATAATCCAGATTGATCTCTTGATTAGGTATAATAAAATCGTCTACACAATATTTTTGATGTATTAATGGATTAGTTTTTTCATCTTTAACTAAAATATTTTTTATTTTAAGATTTTTTTCAATAACTCTAAATTCTTTTTCAATTAAGTTTTTATTTTTTTCATTATACTCCTGATGAATAATAAAACAAAACTCTTTTAAAACCTGTTCATATGTTTTTATACCATCGAACATGGTCAACAAAACTGCATAAACTGGATGAATAAAAAATATTTCAGATGGCTGATCAGTAAAATCTTCTAAGGTATAAATTAAAATTCTTTTTTGATTTTTTTTTAATCGAACTCGTGAATTTAATATAAGTCCCATTTGATCACCTCAACACATATAAGTATTGGTGGGTTTAAATAACCCACCAATCTTTAGAATTTATAATGGATACTAGGGCCATAAATAATACTGCATTTGTTAGGTGTAATTACTGGCATTCCAATTTTTTCTAGATCAACCGGTTCAAGTTTTAATAGACTCATAATAACACCTCCTTTACTGCATGTATTCTATAATATGGTTCATTTTTCCTTTTTATTAAAAGAAGTTTTTTAAAAAATCCTAAATATTTTTTCTATAAATATTATTGTGAAATTCGTCCGAGAGATAGAAGGTGTTAGACAAAGAGGAGAGTATATTGTAAGAAGCAGATGAATTAATTATATATGGTGTTATTGACTATGGGTATCTTTGATATATTATTTTTAGAAAGGAGCAGTTGTTTTGGATAAAAAAGAAATAAAACGAAATGAAGTGTTTTTGTTTTTATAAACTATGGTTTCTTCAATAGTTTATATATGGGCCAGTGTATTTTTTGTATTTTTTGTTAGAAATGTTTTGTTATTTTTGATTATAGACATACCTTTTACATTGCTTATGTTCAATATTTATCCTATAAGCCAAGAAGACTCCCTCCTCTAAGCTTTTGCGTAGGGGGGAGATGAATTGGCGGTTTTCTCTTGAATCGAACATATGTTTGTGCTATAATATACTTACGAGAGGAGGTGTTAACATTGAAGGATGTTCCCTACTTAACTACTACTAATAGACTACACACAGGACGAACACAGTATTCTATATTGCAAGAAATGTGTCATACTTCAAAAAATCTATATAACTATACATTGTACACTGTAAGACAGTACTTCTTTGAAAACAAAAAATTTCTTAATTACGAGAAAGCCTATCATATAGTAAAAAATAATGAGAACTATAAACTTTTACCTTCACAGGTAGCACAGCAGGTGATGAGATCTGTAAATGAAGATTTTGAGGCTTTTTTTGGACTAGTTAAGAAAAAGCGAACAGAAATATATAAACCTAAAACTAACCTTCCTCATTACCTTCCTAAAAATGGTGTAAGAGAGATCACTTTCACACCAGCACATTTCACAATTCTTCACAAACACGTTCGTCTAACTCTTCCTAAACATATTAAAAAAAAATATAACTTAAAATTTCTATACTTTCCAATACCACCGCATATTAGAGATTATCCCGTAAAAGAAGTGCAAATACAACCCTATCACAGTTGGTTCAAAATCGCATTTAAATACATTGACACAAAAAAGTACAAACTTGTAAAAAAGGATACTGCTATTATGGCAATAGATTTAGGAATAGACAATCTTTGCACTATAGTTTCAGAAAAATTCAGTCAGCCTACCATCATAGACGGTAGAGGTATAAAATCATACAACAGACTGTTTAATAAGAAACTCGCAAAGAAAAAATCGACAGCCATGAATTGTAGTGGGCAACATATGACAAAAAGCATAGCCAGGCTCTATGAAAAAAGAAATAACTATATGAGAGATAAAATACATAAAATATCCTGTACTATTGTAAGTGAAGCAGTAAAAAATAATATTAACACCATATGTATTGGCTACAATGAAGGATGGAAAACCAAATGTAATATGAGTAAAGTTGTCAATCAAAAATTCGTCTCCATACCATATAAGAAACTGATAAAATATATAACTTATAAAGCAAAAAAATATGGAATAGAGGTAATGACTCAAGAAGAAAGCTATACATCAAAATGTGATGCCCTGGCATTTGAAGAAATAAGAAAACATGAAGCCTACAAAGGAAAAAGAGTAAGCCGAGGGATATTCCTATCTTCAACAGGAAAACTCATTAATGCGGATGTCAATGGAGCTCTAAATATCTTACGAAAATGTAAAGGCGACTTCTCTGTTCAGGGAATAGTCAATAGAGGTTGTGTGTTCCAGCCAAAAAGAAGTCTAGAAGATCAAACTTCTTTTGAAGCTCCCACCTCTTAGCGAAAGCGTAGGTGGCGAGTAGTTTCACTTTAGATATCCAAAGAGGATTAAGATAGAGGAAAAACACATAGTTATTCAGACAAAACTAAAGGAATATAAATTTTGTTTGAATGAAATCACAGATATAAAAGAAACATATTGCCGTTCTGGCACAGCATATAAAATTAGAATTGATAATATGATTCGACCACAAAAAGTATTTTAGGTACACTCGCATACTATATATAGTGATGAAATCGCCTACTCATCACTATATATAGTATGCGAGCCTTTGTGTGGCTACTTTTTGTGGGCTAATCATAATATTATTTTTGCATTTTATTTTGAGACCCATGATTCTATAGAATTAGAAAATTTTATTGAAAATTTAGAATCAGAAGTAAATAAACTACAGAAAGAGTTTTCAAAATAAAAAACTTCCAGCAAATTAATGACTGGAAGTTTTATCATATACCGTTATTCCGGTATTAAGGATTTCGTAAACAAAAGCTGTAGGATCACTTATATCCAACTTATCCGAAGAATATGGAACAGCTTCAATGAAATTAGTAATAACCTTGTCAATCATAGATTTGTTTTTATCCATTTGAACAGCCTCCTTGTTTTATTGAGCAATTCAGCAGAATAATCATAATCGAAATCTTCCATGAGTTCGAATTCCTGATCTGGATATCGTGTAGCAATATTAAGTGGATTTAGTTCATGTAATATATTAAGTAAATCTATTGGGATTTCGGAATCTAAATGTGTAAGTTTTCATGTCAATGTGTTTAATAACTGGTGATAATTTCCTCGACTTATTGTTCTTTTTCCAGTACTTCACGATCGTTTTATGTTTAAAGTTAACGCCGAAAAGAGGCATTGTTCCTGAACGGTTTATATGATCCTAAATCGTAACAATTCTTTTTTTATCAAATGAAGGATTATAATTGTTAAAGTTGAAATAATATATTACATATTGGTCAAAGGAGGGGATATTGTGACTATTCAAGAATTTATCAACTTCGTTTTAGAAAAAATCATCTCTTTCTATCATCCTGAAAAAGTATATCTATTTGGCTCTCAAGCAAGGGGAGATGCTACTAAAGATAGTGACATAGATTTTTTAATTGTTAATAATTCTACCGTACCAAAACGTCAAAGAGCACTAAAATTCAGAAAAACACTTCGTGGTAATTACATGTATCCTGTTGATATTTTGATTTATACTCCAACAGAATTTCAAACCGAGCAGGAAATTAAAGGTACAATTGCTTATCATGCTACAAAGGAGGGAACTTTAATTTATGGATCTCAAACTTCAAAAAGTAACTAATGAGTGGTTTCATTTTGCCGAAAATGACTTAAAGGCAGTGGTCAAATTATCAAATGATTTCAATGCGATTACATGCTTCCATTGTCAACAATCTGCTGAGAAATATATTAAGGGGTTGCTACTTTATCTTCAAATTAATTTTAAAAAATCTCATGACCTATACTATCTTATGGAGTTATTAGATTATGAAATACCTGATCAAATTTTTGAAACCGCTGATTATTTGAATGAATACGCAGTTGAAACTAGATATCCAGGGGATTATGAAGAGATAACAAATGATGAAGCTACACAAGCTATAAACTATGCTAAGCTCATTAAAAAGTTCATCATAGATTTAGCAAACTAAAACGACTTTTCCCCAGAATCGTAAAATATTAAACCACTATTCATGTTTTAATAACATCCATAGTGGTTTTTTTACATTTAATTTACCAAATGCTAATACATTTAATAAACTACCTTGTGTTTCTGTTCATGATTTTTTTGAACTACAGCCAAATTATATCAAAAACTTATACTAGTATTACTCAAAATGCAAGAACTTAGTAGTATTAAGCGAATGCATTTGCAAATCAAAATCCGTTTTGCTAAATTATCCATATCAATTGCATTAATTCTAATTTACTTACATGTTTATCCTCTTTTTTAACCAAAAAACCACCATTACATGGTGGTTAAATAGTATCAAGGCTAGCGAATTATAATCTAAAATCATTTTAACTATCCTGATATTTTTGATTTTTTCAATCAAACTGCACGCTCCCAAATTAAATGAACTGTTTGTTGCTTTCCATTCACTAAAAATGGGTCTGTACTTATATCCAACTCATCACCAGTGAACTTATAATAACGTTCCTGACTTTCACCAAATGGATAGTATTTTTCTCCTTCTAAAGATCTTACTTCAAAGGATTTTAACTTTCGAGTACTAATAAAAAGTTTATTTAACATTTTTTATCCTTTTTGATTTGAATATTTTATTTGTACTTCCTTATTACATATTCTACAAAGGATCTAGAAAACCTTTTTATTATTACAATAAATTTAATTACTAGTATAAGTTACAATTAATATAATATATTCTGAACTGTTGCTCCAAAATAAGGCATACTTACTTGTAAATTATCCAACTCAAAATTATTACTCCCTATTACATTCCCCTTAATTATATTTCTACCACTATGCCATCAAGAGCAAACTTGAAATTAACATCATGATGCTTTTGTTTTAGTTCTTTAAAATAGTCCCATTCAAATCTATTATTTTTATTTCTTCTATATATGAAGAAGCGTTAGAGAATCAAGAGAAAGCGACAGAGATATGGGAAGAAGAATTAGGAGAAAAGCATCCATGTTTAGCGACTTCGTATAATAATTTATCGATGATATATTTGGCTATGGAAAGATTAGAAGAAACATTAAAATATCAACAGAAATCATTTAATATACTAAAAGAAAAATTTTCAGAAGATCATCCTAATTTAATAACAGCAAGAAAAAATCTAGCCTATATAATTTATTTAATCCAAAACAGCAAAACCCCTGAAAAAATCATGCAGCCCACACCCAACTCCAAAAAATGACTTCAATACTGAAGTCATTTTTTCATCCCGTCTTTTAAAACTCCCCCAATTATGTTAAACTAATAATGTGGCAAAAACGAAAATGGAGGACTAAATATATGCCTGAATTACCAGAAGTAGAAACTATCGTTCGTTCCTTACGACCAATGATTACAGGCAAAGAGATTGTCGATGTAGAAATCGGGTATTCTCCCATTATTGGATATCCAGATGCTGAAACTTTTGCGGCTGAACTACTTGGTCGAAAGATAGAAAGTGTCAGACGAAGAGGAAAATATATAGTTTTGGAAGTAACTGGTGATGATCTTCTTCTTACCCATCTTCGTATGTCTGGACGCTTGATCTATGTCTCTAAAGATGTAGAAGTAGAAAAACATACTCATGTTATTATTTCTTTTAACGATAATCATCAACTGCGTTTTGTGGAAGTTCGCAAATTTGGACGAATGTTTTTGATTTCTAAAGATAATCCAGAAAAAGCGGGAGGGTTTGCAACGCTTGGCCCAGAACCTTTAGAGATCACGTTAGAAGATTTTATATTAAGATTAGAAGGAAAAAAAGGAAAGATCAAACCATTGATCTTAAAGCAAGAGTTCCTTGCAGGCATAGGTAATATTTATGCAGATGAAGCGCTTTTTTTAAGTAAGATTCATCCTGAACGGATAGTTGATACATTAACCCATGAGGAAAAGGTACTTCTTTTTCAGGCGATTCAAGAAGTATTGACGATTGGGATTAATAATAGAGGTACTTCCAAGAGAGATTATGTAGATGCTTTTGGCAAAAAAGGTAGTAATCAGAATCAATTGAAGGTATATGGGCGAGAAGGAGAGAAATGTAAAGTTTGTGGGTCTGAAATTAAAAGAATTAAGGTTGGGGGCAGAAGTAGTCATTATTGTCCTAAATGTCAACGAGTGATGTAGTTGAGGTGGAAGGAAGTGATTTAATTGGCGTTAATTCAAATGCGTGATGCTTATAAAGCTTTTATCGATCAGGAAGTGTTAACAGGTGTAACCTTTCAGATACATCCCAAGGAACGAGTTGCTCTGATTGGTCCAAATGGAGCAGGAAAAAGTACTATTTTAAAAATTATTATGGGAATGGAAGATTTAGATGAAGGGGAATTCACAAAAAGTGGCCAGGCTACTTTAGGTTATCTTCCTCAAGATTTTGATTGGGATTGTGATGTTACTTTATATGCGGGTATGTTGGAAGTATTCCAGAGCATTCTCGCTATTAGTGATAGGTTGAGAAAATTAGAAGCAGAGATGGGGAAAGTTGAAGTACTGGAAAATGAAATACTTTATACAAAAGTAATGGCTGAATATTCTAAGATGCTGGAACGTTATGAATCTATGGATGGCTATTCTATAGAAAGTCGGATTAAAGGTGTATTGAAAGGGCTTGGTTTTAATGAAAAAGATTTTCAACTAAAGATAAATCAGTTAAGTGGTGGACAAAAGACAAGAGCAGGACTTGCTAGACTTCTTTTGACTACTCCTCATCTTTTACTGTTAGATGAGCCAACTAATCATCTGGACTTAAATGCTAGAGAATGGTTAGAAGGTTTCTTAAAAGATTATTCAGGTTCAGTATTGATTATCTCTCATGACCGATATTTTCTAGATCAGATAGTAAATCGGGTTATGGAATTACGTTATGGTGATTTGGAACATTATCCTGGCAATTATTCATTTTATATTAAAGAACGACAGCGACGTTTATTAGAGTGGCAAAGAGAATATGATAAGCAACAGGAAAAGATCGCCACTACTGAAGAATTTATCAGACGAAATATTGAAGGTGTTAATACTAAGCAGGCTCAAGGACGTAGAAAGCGTCTAGAACGGCTGGAGAGAATCAAAAAACCACCAGTTGATTTAAACATACCTAAAATTCATTTTACCTCCAAGAAGCGAAGTGGGAATGATGTACTGAAAATTGCTGAACTAAGCAAAAGATATCCAGGATTGACCTTATTTGAAAATGTCAATCTTAATCTTTATCGTGGAGATAAAATAGGTATTGTAGGTCCAAATGGGGCCGGGAAAACTACTTTTCTAAAGGTAATCTTAGGTCAACTAGATTCAGATGATGGTCAGGTTGTAGAGGGTGCAGGAGTTCAAATCACATATTATTCTCAGGAGCATGATAGTTTGGCTAATGATGAACTTTTACTTAATTATTTTAGATATAAATATCGTCTTACTGAACAGGAAGGAAGAGATTTATTAGCAAAATTTCTCTTTATTGGTGATGATGTTTTTAAAGAGATTGGAAATTTAAGTGGTGGAGAGCGAAGCAGATTGGTAATAGCTGAACTTTCATTAGAAAAAGGAAATCTGATGATTTTAGATGAACCGACAAATCACTTAGATATTACAGCGACCGAAGTACTAGAAGAAGCTTTAAAAGATTTTAATGGGACAATCCTAATGGTTTCTCATGACAGATTTTTTGTTGAGAGGATTGCTAATAAAATCTGGGAGATAGATAAAGGCAAGGTTAAGGAATACTACGGAACTTATTCTAAATATAAACGCAAAAAAGAAGAAGAGGTTAAAATTATTGAAGAAAAGAAAGTCTCTGGTGTAAAAAAGGATTTTCTTAAAAAACAGAAAGAAAGAAATGAAGAACAGATACTTCAACGTAAAATCGAAGAAGTAGAGAGTGAGATTCACACTCTCGAAATTAAGAGAGATATTTTGGCTGACGAATTGGCTGATCCAACCCTTTATCAGCGTTCAGAAATTGATTTTCTTAAAAAGAATGAAGAATATCAAAATATTTGTAAACGTCTAGAGGAACTTTATCAGAGCTGGGAAACTATGGTCTCCTGATATAGACAGACACCAAACCTATCCCCTTAGAATACCATGAAATGTGGTTGACTACAGAAAGGGGGAAGGTAATGGATTTATTATACATATTATTTCTGGCTATAGCAATCAGTCTTGATGGTTTTTTTGTAGGTGTTACCTATGGAATTCGTAAAATTAGAGTATCTCTATTACCACTTTGTATAATAAGTATTACGTCTAGTTTGGTGATTATGGCTGCTATGACTGTAGGAAGCACCTTCCTTAAACTTATTTCACCTATGATTGCACAGATTGTGGGAGCATCAATTTTAATTGGAGTAGGGATAATGGTTTTGTATGAAACCTATAAATCCCTTAAGATTCAGAAGGATATTGAAGAAGGCTATGAGATAATTTATGCTAAAACGAAAGAAGAAAAGGAACCTCGTCAATGGATTTCCTGGGAGATAAAAACTTTAGGAATTATTATCACCATTTTAAGAGAGCCTACAGAAGCAGATTTTGATGCCTCTGGGTCAATTAGCAATTATGAAGCGATTTTTTTGGGGCTTGCTCTGGCTTTAGATGCTTTAGGTGCAGGGTTTGGAGCAGCTTTGACAGGTTATAACCCGATTTTGATTCCGATGTCTGTAGGTTTAACTAAATTTATCTTTTTATATGCTGGAAATTTTTTTGGAGCTCAGTTTAAACACCATCTCAATAGCAAGACTGCGTATTTACCAGGAATAATTTTATTGTTACTTGGAGTATTTAAATTATTTTAACGACATTTCAGAAGGAAGTTCCCCTTCTCTATAGATGGGGGTGTTAACACTTGTGTAAGTTTAAAACTTCAGTGGGAGTATAATTTTCCTTCTGAAGTCGTTAAACTTAAGAAATAATAACGTAGTTTTTATTTCGACTTTGAGGAGGCAAAAATGATGTTCCGGATTGGGTTGACTGGTGGAATAGCTAGTGGTAAAAGTACAGTTGCTAATTTACTGAAAAATATGGGAATTCCAGTGATCAATCTGGATTTGATTAGTCGTCAGATTTTGATGAAGGGAACTCCCGGTTATCGGGAGGTTATCAATGTTTTTGGACAGACTATTCTTACATCGATTGGTGAGATTAACCGAAAAGAGTTGGGAAAAATTATTTTTAATAGTCCCCAAAAAAGAAAGAAATTGGAATCTATCACGCATCCTTTGATTTTAGCAAAAATGGAAGAGGATATAAAAAAAATAGAGGATAGCGGTGAAGAGGTTGTCGTAGTTGAAGTTCCGCTTTTAATCGAAGTAGGGATGGTTGATCAGTTTGATCAAATTTGGTTGGTCTATGTAGATAAAACTACCCAACTAAAACGCTTAAAAAAGAGAGATGATCTTAATGAAGAAGAAGCAATTGCTAGAGTTAAGGCACAGATGTCCCTTGATGAAAAAAAAGCTTTTGCAGACAGTTTGATCATTAATACAGGAGAAGTTGAAGAGTTACAAGAACAAATAGAAAAAATTTGGAGGGATATTAAATGCCAAGAATTGCTTTAATTGCTCATGATAAAAAAAAGGAAGATATGATTGAGTTTGCCCGTAATCACAAAGAAGTTTTATCAAAATGTCAATTATGGGCAACAGGAAGCACGGGGAAACTTTTGATTGATAAAGTTGAGTTACCTGTAACCAGGCTTCAATCTGGCCCGATTGGTGGAGATCAACAGATTGGTGCTATGATAGCTACAGAGGATATAGATGCTGTAATATTCTTACGTGACCCTCTTACTGCTCAACCTCACGAGCCTGACGTTTCTGCTCTTCTTAGACTCTGCGATGTTCATAATGTTCCTTTAGCTACAAACATGGCTACAGGTGAGATTGTTATTCGAGCAATTGCATATGATATAAATTAAGATGAATAAATTTATTAATTAATTTATTAATTAATTAGGAATCAAAACTAAAATATATTAATATAAATAGTATGATTAGCCCACAAAAAGTAGTCGCACAAGAGTTTGCATACCATATAAAGTACTGAAATGGCGAGGTCAGTACTTTATATGGTATGCAAGTGCGACTAAAATACTTTTTGTGGTCGAATCATAATATGAGAAAGCAAGCAAGGGGGATAAAGAATGGGAAGGTTACAGGTTACCCTTCTGGTGATAATGACAATTTTGATAATAGTAGCAATCGGTTTATATCTAAATTTAGACTTAATCTGGAAAATTTTATATCCTTTAAAATATGAAGAGTTAGTTTTTAAGTATGCTGATTTTTTTGATAATGACCCCTATTTAGTGACTGCAATTATGTATCGTGAAAGTAAATTTAATCCTAATGCTGTTTCACCAAAAGGAGCTATTGGTTTAATGCAATTGATGCCAGAAACAGCAAAATGGATTGCAGAAAATCTTAAGGTAGAGGATTTTAAGATAGAAGATCTATATAAACCAGAAGTAAATATATATTTTGGTAACTGGTATCTTACCAATTTATCTCAAGAGTTTGATGGTAACCTAATTTTAATCCTTGCAGCTTATAATGGAGGACGTGGGAATGTTCAAAAATGGCTCAAAAACGGTGATTGGACGGGAGATTTTGATGACATAGATGAGATTCCATTTACAGAGACTGAACGATTTGTATCGAATGTATTAAATCTTTACCAGCGGTATTTACAATTGTATCAAGGGGAATAATAAGGTCGAGCGAACAGCCCGACCTTTTTTTTATTTACTTTTATGTATGCGTGAGAATAATACCTTCTAGAACTTTCCTTTGACAGTGAAGAGGTTTATGGCATATAATTTACATGCGGACTATTACTAAAAGTGGAAATGATGTAAATTAAATTCCAGAAAATTTGTCCAATTCTTTGCGCATACTGAGATGTAGAAGGGGGCTGTGAGCAATTTGAACACAACGAAATGAGAAAGGAGATCAAAGATGAAGAAGAGAATGGCAGTATTGGTGTTAGTGTTGATTCTCGGTCTAGTTCTCGCAGGTTGTGTTGGGCAAAAGAAGGAGCCAGAGAAAAAAGAAGGTGCCCCAGCTCCTCCTCAGGTCAAAGAAGAAGACAAGTTTGGTGGTACATTCCAGGGACGGTTAGCTTCTGATCCGCCTAACTTAGATCCCGCATTTGTTACAGACACGACTTCGAGTAAGGTGGCAGATAACATTTTTGATGGTCTTGTTCAATATGACAAAGACTTAAAAGTTGTTGGAGCTATTGCGAAAGATTGGGATATTAGTGAAGACGGTTTGGTGTGGAAATTTAATCTTAACAAGGGAGTCAAGTTTCACAATGGTCGTGAGGTCAAGGCTAGCGATGTAGATTTTTCCTTTACTCGCCTTTTAGATCCTGCTACTAAATCTCCGAGATCCTGGCTTTTTGAAAATGTAAAAGGAGTTTCAGCTTTTCAAACGGGAGATACTGATAAAGTTGAAGGTTTTGAAGTAATCGACGATTATACCTTCCAAATTACTTTAGAAAAGTCATTTACACCATTTCTCTCTGTTTTGGCTATGACAAATGCTTCTGTAGTTCCTAAAGAAGAGGTAGAAAGATATGGTGAGGATTTTACTTCTCATCCAATAGGTACAGGTGCCTTTAAGTTAGTAGAATGGATGCATGATGATCATTTGACATTGGAAAGATTTGATGATTATTTTGAAGGTAAACCATATCTTGAGAAGATTGTCTTTAGAGTAATTCCTGAAGATTCGCCTGCATTTGCAGAGTATCAGCAAGGGAATATTTTTGACTTAGAGACTATACCAGATGGTGAGCTTGAACGTGTTTTAAAAGGTGAGGAGTTTAAAGATGAACTGATTAAAAAACCTCGATTGGGAGTTTATTATATTGGTATGAACACTCAAAAAGCTCCATTTAATAATCTTAAAGTTCGTCAAGCAGTTAATCATGCAGTGAATAAAAATTTGATTGCAGAAGTGTTGCGTCATGGTACTGTTATTCCAGCTAAAGGGATTTTGCCACCAGGTATGCCAGGCTATAATGAAGATTTAAAGAGTTTAGAATATGACCTAGAAAAGGCAAAACAACTTCTTTCTGAAGCTGGATATTCTGATGGTATTCCTGAGGAGATTGAACTCTCCTTTAATACCAGTAAAGGACATCAAATGATCGCTGAAGCGGTTCAAGCTGATTTAAAAGAGGTTGGAATTAATATTAAGTTGGTAAATATGGATTGGGGTGTTTATATTGAAAAAGTAGATGAGGGAGAATCCCAAATGTTTAGGTTGGGTTGGATTGGAGATTATCCAGATCCAGATAACTTCCTTTATGTACTGCTTCATTCGAAAAATGCTGGCTCTGGAGGAAATGGAGCATTTTATGAAAATGCAGAATTTGATGAATTAACTGAAAAAGCCAGAGGAATGAAACCTGGTGATGAACGGATTAAGATTTATCAACAAGCAGAACAGATTGCTATTAATGATGCTCCTTGGATTCCAATTTATTATTATACTAATTTAATTCTTCGTAAACCTAAAGTAAATGGTTATCAGGTTACCCCAATTGGCGTTATGCCATTTAAGTCAGTTTGGTTAAGTGAAAAGTAAACTTTGGAAAGATATATACAAAATTTTACGTGGCTTTTAAGTCACGTAAAATTTTGTATCCATTTTTGTGAAAGGTGGTAATTCAAGATGCTGATGTATATTCTTCGACGTTCTATTATGGCTGTACCAATCATTATAGGTGTTGCAACAATAACCTTTCTTTTAACGTTTGTCTTTGTCCCTGGAGATCCTATCCGGATGATCATGGGCCAAAATGCTGATCCAGAAACTGTGGCAGCAATTCGACACGAGATGGGTCTGGATCAACCTTTGTCTGTACAATACGTGCGGTTTATTGGAAAGATTTTCAAAGGTGACTTAGGTCGGTCTTTTAAGACCAAACGAACAGTAGTTTCCAGTATAACAGAGAGATTTCCTGCTACTCTTCGCTTAGCAACAGCTGCTATGGTGATAGGAATCATTGTGGGGGTATCAGCAGGGATTATTTCTGCGGTCAAACCTTATTCAATTTGGGATAATATATTTATGACTTTAGCTTTATTAGGAATTTCCGTTCCAGTTTTTTATTTGGGTTTACTTTTAATTATAGTGCTGGCCCTCCAAATGGATTTATTCCCGGTGGGAGGATTTGGTGGAGGTGCTATTAATTATCTGATTTTACCTGCGATTGCTTTAGGAACAGGAAACGCAGCTAGAATTGCTAGAATGACTCGCTCTAGTTTGTTGGAAGTAATTAGAATGGACTATATTCGTACAGCGCGGTCTAAAGGTTTAAATGAACGTGTAGTAATTTTTAAGCATGCTTTAAGAAATGCGATGATTCCAGTAGTTACTGTTATCGGTACTCAGATGGGTTACCTTTTAGGTGGTACAGTGTTAACAGAAACTACTTTTTCATGGCCTGGAGTAGGGCGTTTAGCTATTGATGCAGTACAATCTAGAGATTTTCCTATGATTCAAGGGACTGTATTATTCTTAGCAATCATTTTTATTGTAATAAATCTACTAGTGGATCTCTCCTATGGTTGGTTAGATCCAAGAATTCGCTATGAATAGGGAGGTGAAGATAAATGGCTAAAACTACAAAAAAACAAGGTAATGCTGTTTGGAAACGTCTTCGGAAAAATAAAATGGCTATGGTTGGTCTTTTAATAACATTAACTTTGATCGTGCTGGCTTTGTTAGCACCTGTTTTAGCACCTGCTGATCCGTATGCAGTAAATTTAAGAAATGCTTTAAAAGCTCCTGGTGAAGATGGTCATCTTTTGGGTACAGATCAACTTGGACGTGATCAGTTTAGTCGTTTACTATATGGTGCACAAATATCTCTTCGAGTTGGATTGATAACACAGTCTATAACAGTTGTGATTGGTATTTTTATGGGAGCATTGGCGGGATATTATGGAGGTAAAGTGGATGAAATCATCTCGTATTTTATTAATGTGTTCTTTGCTTTCCCATCATTGCTATTTGCGATTGCAATTATGGCGACTTTAGGGCCAGGTTTGAATAATATCTTCATTGCCCTTGGTGCAGTAAGTTGGCCTGGACTTGCTAGAATTGTTCGAGGTCAAGTTATGCAATTAAAAGAGCGGGAATATATAGAAGCGGTTAAGGCATTAGGTGGCAATGATTTCCAAATTATTATGAAGCATATTATTCCTAATTGTATGGCACCTGTAATTGTAACAACTACGTTAGGTGTTGCTGGTGCAATTTTATCTGAAGCGGGCTTAAGCTTCTTAGGATTAGGTGCACAACCACCAACACCTAGCTGGGGACTGATGTTAGCTACAGGACGGACTTATATAACATCTAAGAGTTGGTTAACTATTTATCCAGGTCTGGCGATTATGTTTACTATTTTAGGATTAAATCTATTAGGAGACGGATTAAGAGATGCACTTGATCCACGCCTTAAACAGTAGAGGAGGATAGAAGGATGAAAAAACCAATACTTGAAGTTAGAGATTTAAAAACACATTTCTTTATAGAAGAAGGTGTAGTTAAAGCAGTTGATGGTGTAAATTTTGAGATTCATCAAGGAGAAACCTTAGGAATTGTAGGAGAATCTGGTAGTGGTAAAAGTGTAACTTCAATTTCGATCATGAATCTTGTTCCAAATCCTCCTGGTAAAATTGTAGATGGTCAGATTTTATATAAAGGAGAGAATTTGATCGATAAATCAGCTGCCCAGATGCGTAAAATACGTGGTAATGAGATCAGCATGATCTTTCAGGAACCTATGACTTCTCTAAATCCAGTATTTACAGTTGGAGATCAGATTGCAGAAGTTGTGCTCTTACACCAGAAGGTGTCCAAAAAAGCGGCTCTTGATCGTGTTATAGAGATGTTGAGAAAAGTAGGAATTTCTGATCCTGAAAATAGAGTTCATGATTTTCCTCACCAATTATCAGGTGGAATGAGACAAAGGATAATGATTGCGATGGCATTATCTTGTAACCCTGGTTTATTGATCGCAGATGAACCAACTACAGCTTTGGATGTGACCATTCAAGCACAGATTTTGGAATTGATGAAAGAATTACGTGATGAATTCAATACTGCTATTTTGCTTATTACTCATGATTTGGGTGTTATTGCGGAAGTAGCTGATCGTGTTGCTGTTATGTATGCAGGAAAAATTGTAGAGTATACTGATGTTCATCGATTATTCCAGAAACCTAAACATCCTTATACGATAGGTTTATTGGATTCAATTCCTAAGTTGGTTGGGGAACAAAAACGTCTTAATCCTATTCCTGGGGTTGTACCCAATGCATTAAACTTTCCAAAGGGTTGTAAATTCAATAATCGTTGTAAATATGCAAAAGAGCAATGTTTTGAAAAAGAACCAGCATTAGTAGATGCTGAAGCAGGTCATGCAGTAAGATGTTGGTTTCATGATCAACTTAAAGAGACTGGAGGTGGGAAAAATGAAAAAAATTCTTGAAGTAAAAAATCTCAAAAAGCATTTTCCCATCAAAGGTGGTCTGTTTGGAAGACAGATAGCAGCTGTAAAAGCTGTAGATGGCCTTGATTTTTATATTAAATCTGGTGAAACTCTAGGAATGGTAGGTGAATCTGGTTGTGGTAAATCTACCACTGGTCGCTTGATTCTTCGCTTGATTGAACCATCTGAAGGAGAAGTTAAATTTGAAGGGAAAGATGTTTTGAATTTGGGTAAAAACGAGATGCGTGAGATGCGCAAAGATATGCAGATAATCTTTCAAGATCCTTATGCATCCTTAAACCCTCGGATGACAGTAGGTAATATTATTGCAGAGGCTTTGGAGATTCATAAACTCGCAAAGAGCAATAAAGAGAAAGAATCAAGAGTAAAAGAGTTATTAGAACAGGTAGGCTTAACTGGAGCTCATGCAAGACGTTATCCTCATGAGTTTAGTGGTGGTCAGCGACAACGCATTGGGATTGCTAGGGCTTTAGCTGTTAAACCTAAACTGATTATTTGTGATGAACCAGTGTCAGCTTTAGATGTATCTATTCAGGCTCAGGTGATTAATCTGATGCAAGATTTACAAAAGGATTTAGGGTTAACCTATCTGTTTATTGCCCATGACTTAAGTGTTGTTAAGCATATTAGTGACAGAGTGGCTGTAATGTATCTTGGTAAAATTGTAGAACTGGCTGAAAAAAATGAGCTATATGCTAATCCAAAACATCCTTATACTCAAGCACTTTTATCAGCGATTCCAGTCGCTGATCCTACTGTCAAACAAGAACGGATTCTTTTAGAAGGTGATGTACCAAGTCCGATCAATCCACCTACTGGGTGTCGTTTCCACACAAGATGTCCGTATGCAAAAGAAATTTGCAAAGTAGATGATCCAGTCTATAAAGATATTGGTGATGAGCATTTTGTAGCTTGTCATCTGACTTAAATTTATGAACGAGTAAGACCTGCTACTTTTATAGAGAGCAGGTCTTTATTTTTTTCATTAACCCAAGTAAGATTGCAATTAAAAGTTGTATATTTAAATTTTTAGGTCTGAAAGCGGAATGTTTTTAATCAAATCTTGCAATTTTTGCAGGAAAACTTATAGTATCTGTTGAATAAAACTTAAGGTAAGAGATGCCAGTAATTAATTCAAGGAATTATAAATTGTAATATTATTAGATTCGAAATCATATATATGAGTGGACAGGTTAAGAATTTCAATCATGTTTGCATAAGATAAAGTTTGTTATCTATTATAATTTTGTTCCTTTAGGGACATTTTTTAGACTATAAATGAGGGGGTGAAGTTTGTCAGTTGTAGTAGTTAGTAGCAGAGGTAACTGAACAAATTTTAGTAGTTTTCA
Organism: Halanaerobiales bacterium; assembly: GCA_030627905.1. Classification (GTDB taxonomy): domain Bacteria; phylum Bacillota; class Halanaerobiia; order DY22613; family DY22613; genus JAGMES01. The sequence goes on along the minus strand of DAOVRZ010000052.1, from coordinate 5,842 downwards.
AAGATTAAACTTTTTAAAAATGAGGAGGTAGTCGTTTTGAGAAAATTTACATTTTTACTGGTTTGTGTTTTAGTTTGTAGTATGACTGTTGTAGGTTTTGCAGCTCCTAAGTATGGTGGCATATGGAAGGATGCTTTACAAAGTAATCCACCTAAATTGGATCCTGTAATGGCTACAGATACAACTTCTTCCGAAGTAGGTTATCAGCTTTTTGAAACTTTAGTTGCTAATGATACTGAAGGTAATTTGATTATGTTATTAGCTGAAAGTTGGGAAGCAAATAAGAACTCTACAGTGATTACTTTTAAACTTCGGGAAGGTGTAAAATTCCATGCTACCACTGAGGGTGGTCAACCAACTGCTAATGGTGGTCGTGAAGTAACAGCACATGACTGGGTTTGGACTTTTAACTATATTTGTGATGCAGATACCAAGTCCCCACGTGCATACTTTGTAAACATGATTAAAGGTTATGATGAATATCGTGATGGTAAAACAGATGCTTTAGCTGGTGTAAAAGCTCTTGATGATTATACATTACAATTTACTTTGTCAAGTCCTTTCGCTCCATATGTAAGTGTACTTGCTTATAATACTTTCGTTGTTCTTCCAAAAGAAGATGTATTAAAATGGGGTGAAGACTGGAACTTCCATCCAGTAGGTACTGGTCCATTTAAGTTTGAATCTTGGTCTCAAGATGATAAAATCATTTTGAGTAAAAATGAAAACTATTGGGCTAAGGATGCAGATGGTAACCCATTACCTTACTTAGATGGTATTCAATTTAGAATTATTGAAGACTATGCAGTAATGTGGGAAGAGTTTAAGGTTGAAAACCTTTACCAAACATATGTTGACGATCCATATTTTGAAGAAGCAAAGAGAAAGTATCCTAATTCTTACTTTGAAAGACCACAATTAGGTACTTATTACTACGGTATGAATATGGAGATACCTCCATTTGCTGATAATAAGCCATTACGTCAAGCTATGAACTATGCAATTAATCGTGAGGCTTTAAATGAGCTTGTTTTAAATGGTCGTAATACTCCTGCAAAAGGTGTTCTGCCTCCAGGTATGTTTGGGTATAATCCAGATTTAGAGGGTTATACTTATGATCCTAAAAAAACTAAAGAATTATTAAAAGAAGCTGGATATCCAAATGGTATCGAAGTAACTCTTCAATATAATACCAGTAAAAGTCATGCACGTATTGCTGAAGCATTACAAGCTATGTATGGTCAATTGGGTATTAAAATTACTTTGAAGAATTATGAATGGGGTACTCATCTAGATACTACAGCTCGTGGAGTAGTTCCATTCTTTAGAATGGGTTGGGTTTGTGACTACAATGATCCAGATAACTTCTTGTATGTACTCTTACATTCTGATAACAAAGGTGAGCGTGGAAACTATACACGTTATCATAACCCAGTAGTTGATATGTTGACTTTAAGAGCTAAGCGTGAATCTAATCCAGATGTACGTAAACAACTTTATCAAGATGCTGAAAAAATCATTGTTGATGAAGCTCCTTGGGTATTTGTTTATCATTATTCTACCCATTCTTTAGTACAGCCATATGTTAGAAATTACGAATTACCATCTTTCGGTCAATATGCTAACAAGTTCACTAATGTTTGGTTAGATATCTAAAATTATGGTTTCTCATATCTTGACTTCCGAGTTTACTCGGAAGTCAAGATACATATTATGATTAGTCCACAAAAAGTAGTCGCACAAGAGCTTGCATACCATATAAAGTATTGAATTGGCGGGGTCAGTACTTTATATGGTATGTAAGTGCGACTAAAGTACTTTTGCTGGACGAATCATATTATATTAAAAATTTGTTTAATATTAGAGTCGATAACAGGGGGGTTGGTAATTTTGTTAACTTTTATAGCACGACGACTCTTAGGAACTATACCTGTACTTTTAGGAGTAATTCTCGTAGTATTTATTTTAACAACAATCGTACCAGGGGATCCAGCTTTGCTTATGCAAGGTCAAAGAGGAGATCCTGAAACTATTGAAAAAATTAGAGAAGATATGGGTTTAAATGATCCTTTGCATATTCAATTATTTAACTTTTATAAAGCTGTTTTAACTGGTAATTTGGGAAGGTCTTATGTGAATAATATGACAGTTGTTCAATCTCTAAGAGAAAGATTACCTTATACTTTTGTTTTAGGTATGCTGGCGATGATTATTGCTATTATATTTGGAGTTTTAGCGGGAATTATTTCGGCGACTAAGCAATATAGCGCTTGGGACTATATTGCTATGTTTGTATCTTTACTTGGGATTTCGGCTCCGGCGTTTTTTGTGGGTATTTTGTGTATCTTGATATTCATAAGTGGGTTGAGGTGGATTCCAGGAACAGGTACGGGACCATCGAGTAAAATTTTTACAGTATTTTTAATACTACCTGCTGTAAGTTTAGGTTTACGACCTTTAGCCCTGATTGCGCGTTTAACTCGTTCAACATTATTAGAAGTAATTCATCAAGATTATGTTACTACAGCTAGAGCAAAAGGTTTAAAAGAAAGTGTGGTTATTTTTAAACATGCTCTGAAAAATGCGATGATTCCCGTTGTTACAATTGTCGGTCTTCAAACAGCATCCATTTTGGGTGGAGTAGTTTTAACGGAAAGAGTTTTTAGTTGGCCAGGGATAGGTCGTCTTTCTATAAATGCAGTAACTAGACGGGATTTTCCAATGATTCGTGGTGTTGTTTTATTTATGGCTTTGATCTTTGTTTTCGCAAATATTCTGGTAGATATTTCTTATGGATTCTTGGACCCACGAATTCGCTATGATTGATTAACGAATTAATTAATTCGTTAATTATTAGTATGGGTAGATTTTCTTTTAGGGAGGGATAAAGTTTGAAACCAACAGCAGAGAAAAATACAGAGACAACCATTGATTTTGCTCCAAGTAACAGTATGTTTAAAGATGCATGGAAGCGATTGAAGCGCAATAAGATAGCTTTATTCGGATTAGGAATTGTTGTTATGTTTATACTTCTGGCTATTTTTGCAGATTTTATTACACCATATTCACCTACTGACCAGTTGATTTGGACAGAAGGCTTAAGTGCTAAGCTTGCTTCTCCAAGTTTGAAGCATTTATTTGGTACTGATATTTATGGGCGTGATGTCTTTACTCGCGTAATTTATGGTACAAGAATTTCATTGACCATTTCTTTAATTACAACAGCTATTTCTGTGGTAATTGGAATTTTCTTAGGTGCATGTGCAGGATATTATCGTGGATGGGTTGATGAAATCATTTCATGGATTATAAATGTTATTTATTCATTCCCATTTTTGCTTTTTATTATAGCGATTGTAGCTTATTTGCCGCCAAGTATGTGGTTAACCTTTAGCGCCATTGGATGTGTTTCGTGGATGCGTTATGCACGACTAATCCGTGGTCAATTTCTGTCCTTACGTGAAAAGGAGTTTGTTGAAGCAGCTAGAGCATTAGGAGCAAGTGACTTTGTTATTATGTTTAAACATCTTTTACCAAATGCTTTTGCTCCTATCATTGTTGATGCTACATTAGGTATGGGTGGTATTATAATGCTGGAAGCTTCTTTAACTTATTTAGGTTTCGGTACTCAACCACCTACTCCGAGTTGGGGTTTTATGATCTCTAGCGGCCAGTCATATATATCTTCTGGACAATGGTGGTGGGCAATTGCCCCAGGTATTGCAATATGTTTAACTATTTTAGGTTTTAATCTTTTAGGTGATGGGCTTAGAGACGCGCTAGATCCAAGATTGAAACAGTAAAAAATGAATGTGAAGGGGTGGAAAGGTTGAGCCAGAAAGAATTACTTCTTCAACTTGATGATTTGAAGACTTATTTTTATACTGAAGATGGTGTGGTTAAGGCTGTAGATGGAGTATCCTTTGAGATATATAAAGGTGAAACTTTAGGAGTAGTAGGTGAGTCTGGTTGTGGTAAGAGTGTTACTTCTCTATCCATTATGAGACTGATCCCAAATCCTCCAGGTAAAATTGAAGGTGGTCATATCTGGTATGAAGGTGAAGATTTGCTAACAAAGTCTGAATCCGATATGCGTAAGATCAGAGGAAATGATATATCAATGATCTTCCAGGAGCCTATGACTTCTTTGAATCCAGTTTTTACAGTAGGAGATCAGATTTCTGAAGCAGTTATTTTGCATCAGAAAGTTAGCAAAAAAGAAGCTTTGCAACAGTCTGTTGAAATGTTGAGAAAAGTAGGAATTCCTTCTCCGGAGAAGCGTGTTCATGAATATCCTCATCAACTTTCAGGTGGTATGAGACAACGTGTTATGATTGCTATGGCACTTTCTTGTAACCCAAAACTGTTGATTGCTGATGAGCCAACAACTGCTTTAGATGTAACTATTCAAGCTCAGATTTTGGAACTGATGAAAGAGTTGAAAGATGAGCTCAATACTGCAATTATGATGATTACTCACGATTTAGGAGTTGTGGCAGAGGTATGTGATCGAGTTGTAGTAATGTATGCAGGTAAAGTAGTGGAGTATTCGGATGTAAAGACAATTTTTGGTCGTCCACAGCATCCATATACTTGGGGTCTTTTGCAGTCTATTCCTAAGTTGGAAGGTAATCCAGAGAGATTGATGACTATTGAAGGTGTTGTACCGAATCCATTGTACTTACCGGAAGGATGTAAATTCCATCCACGTTGCCGTTTTGCAACTGATAAGTGTCGTGAAAGTGAACCAGAGATTGAAGATATCAGACCAGGTCATTCAGTTCGTTGCTGGTATCCTGAGGCTGTTATTGAATTTGAAAATGAGCAGAAGAGTCAACAAGGCGCTTAGGGAGGTGACTTAAGATGGCAGGTGAAGTTTTATTAAATGTAAAGAATCTGGTGAAGTACTTCCCGATTAAGGGCGGTCTTTTCGGTAGAACTGTTGGAGCGGTTAAGGCTGTCGATGGAGTTAATTTCTTCATTCGTGAAGGAGAAACTCTAGGGATGGTAGGTGAATCAGGTTGTGGAAAATCGACAACAGGTCGTGTAGTACTAAGACTTTTGGAAGCAACCAGTGGAGAAGTCTGGTTTAGAGATAAAAATGTATTGGCGGTAGATAAAGAAGAGATGCGTGCATTACGTCGTGAGATGCAGATAATCTTCCAGGATCCATATGCCTCTTTGAACCCACGGATGACTGTAGGTAACATCATTGGTGAAGCAATGGAGATTCATGGGTTAGCTAAGGGTAAAGAGAAGGAAGAGAAGGTAAAAAACTTATTGGAGACTGTAGGATTGACAGCTCATCATATGAGAAGATATCCTCACGAGTTTTCAGGCGGGCAGCGTCAGCGGATAGGAGTTGCACGTGCATTAGCAGTAGACCCAAGTCTGATCATCTGTGATGAGCCTGTATCAGCGTTGGACGTATCAATTCAAGCACAGGTAATAAACTTAATGCAAGATTTGCAACAGCAATTTGGACTAACCTATCTGTTTATTGCTCATGACTTAAGTGTAGTAAAACATATAAGTGACCGTGTAGCAGTAATGTATTTAGGTAAGATTGTGGAGTTAGCAACAAAAGATGAATTGTATCGTAACCCACAGCATCCATATACTCAAGCATTATTGAGTGCGATACCAATTCCAGATCCAACAATCAAGCGTGAACGTATCATTCTGGAAGGAGATGTACCAAGTCCTGTTAATCCACCAGAAGGATGTCATTTCCATACTAGATGTAAATATTGTATGGATATATGTAAAGTTGAGGATCCGACATTTAAAGATTATGGTAGCGAACATTTTGTAGCATGCCATTTGTTAGAAAGATAGATAT
>DAOVRZ010000207.1:0-3011 GCA_030627905.1 Halanaerobiales bacterium | reverse complement strand
TTGTAGAAGATAATCAGATCAATATTGCTCAGTTTGTTCCAATGACCTTAAAAGAAATATTGGCTCAAAACGAAAAAATTGAAAGTCTGGAAGCAATTATCGTTGGTGGAGATAAACTTGAAGATACATTAAAAGATGAAATTCTTTCATTGGGATATAAACTAACTAATCACTATGGACCAACTGAATGTACAGTAGATGCAACAGTTGCCAGATGTGAAAAATCAAAATCTTCAATAGGAATGCCGATAGCAAACACTAGAGCTTATATATTAGATAAAGATAATAATCCAACTCCTATAGGAGTACCAGGTGAACTATGCATAGCTGGAGATGGATTGGCCAGAGGATATTTGAACAGACCTGAGCTGACAACAGCGAAATTTGTACATAATCCATTCTTACCAGATGAAAAAATGTATAGGACTGGTGATTTAGCAAGTTGGCAACCTGATGGAAATATAACTTTCTTAGGAAGAATAGATAATCAGGTTAAGATACGGGGCTATAGAATTGAAATTGGAGAGATTGAGTCACAATTGTTAAAACATGAGGATATTAAAGAAGCGGTTGTAGTCGATAAAATGGATCAAAATGGACTCAAATACCTATCTGCTTATATAGTTTCTGATGATGAAGTTACAATGGCTAAAATGAGGGTACATCTTTCTACTGAACTGCCTGATTATATGATACCATCATATTTTATGCAGATTGACAAAATACCTTATACTAACAACGGCAAAGTAGATAGAAAGGTACTGCCTGAACCAGATGGTAGTGTTCAAACAGGAGTAGAATATGTTGCGCCAACCAATAAGATAGAACAAAAACTCGTAGAAATTTGGCAAGAAGTACTCAGAGTAGAGCACTTAGGTCTAAACCATAATTTCTTCGAAGTGGGTGGTCATTCATTAAAGGCTACTGTCTTAGTCTCTAAGATACACAAAAAGTTGAATGTTGAAGTACCATTGGGTGAAATATTCAAAAAACCGACTATAAAAGAGCTTGCAGAATATATTCAAAAAGCGGAAGAAAACATATATACTTCAATATCCCCTGTAGAAGAAGCGGATTACTATCCAGTATCTTCTTCTCAAAAAAGGATATTTATCCAATGGCAATTAGATGAACAATCGACTGCATACAATATGCCAGCAGCTATTATTCTTGAAGGAGAGTTAGACTTACAGAAGCTTGAACAAGCCATTAATGAACTCATCGAGCGACATGAAGCCTTAAGAACATCATTCGAATTGGTTAATAGTGAACCTGTCCAGAAGATTCATAAAAAGATCGATATCAACATTAACTATAGTGAAGCCAAAGAAGAAAATTTAAAAGATTTAGCAGAACAATTTAGAAAGCCTTTTGATCTTAGCAAAGCACCGCTTTTGAGGGTTACTCTTATAAAATTCGAAGCTAAAAAGTACTTGTTGCTATTTGATATGCACCATATTATTTCTGATGGGGTATCATCATCTATAGTAATTAGAGATTTTGAATACTTATATCAAGGTAAGAATATGCCACAGCTGAGAATTCAGTACAAAGACTATGCGTCATGGCATAATTCACTGATGGAATCAGAAATAATGGATAAAATGGGTAAGTATTGGATTGAAAAAATGAATAACTTTACCTATACTGAACTACCAGCAAGAAGTTTCGATAGAGAAAATGAAGGAAAGAGAATGCAGTTTGAACTTAATGAATCTATAACAAAGAGAATAGATGAATTTTGTAAAAATCATAAAGTTACAAAATTTGCATTTGTCTTAGCGATCTTCAAATTAATACTAATGAAAACAATTAATCAAAAAGATATAACCATCGGAATTTCAGTAGCAGGTAGAAGAGATGAAGAACTGGAAAATATCTTAGGTGTTTTCTTGAATCTATTGGTCATTCGTACTCAAATTCAGAAAGATGCAGAATTTAAAGAGCATTTATATAAGGTGAGAGATAACTTGATGGAGGCTCAAGAATATCAGGATTATCCATATGAACACTTATACGCAAAATTAAAAGAAGAATTGAACTTTAAGGAAAATTCCTTGTTTTCAATACTATTCAACTATATGCCTTATCAGGAAAGTAATAATGAAATTACTCTTAATGAATTTACCGTAAAACCTTATAAAATCGAAGAAGTACAACCTAAGTATGGCCTTACTTTGTATGCGAATGAAGGCAAAGATAGAATATTCCTGAGTGCTGTTTTCCAAAGTAAGCTAGGAGAATCGGTAATAGAACATATTTTGAATAGCTTTAAAGATGTTATTGAGGTGGTATTGGATAATGAAGATATTTTAATTAACCAGATATCTTTGGTAAAAAAAGAGAAGCAGCAGGAGATGTTCTCACAGGAATTTGATGAGGAGTTTGATGATTTGGAGTTTTTCTAAGAAGAGGTAAAATAAGAAAAGTAGATTGCTTAAGAAGCAATCTGCTTTCTTGTTTGTCTAGGAAATAATGCTATTGAAGGTTAAAAAATGAGAATTAGGTGAAAACAAATATTGATCATGAAATAAAGGTATTTATACAAAAATGACGAATAAATAGAATATTGAGTAAGAATATTAACGCATAAAAGACTTAAATAAAATAAAGTATAATTAGGAAAGGAGCATTAATATGTCTATCAAACAAAAAAAGATTAATAATCAAAATGTGCAGGATATACTTTCCTTAACGCCAATGCAGGAAGGAATGTTATTTCATTATTTAAAAAATTCGGAAGAAAAATTTTATTTAGAACAGTTAAGCTTAAGTATTTCAGGAAAAATAGACCTGGAATTGATAGAAAAAGCATGGAATTATGTTATTGAAGCCAATGAAATGTTGAGGACAGTCTTTAGATGGGAAAAGTTAGAAAAACCTATACAAATCACATTGAAGAATTATAAAGTACCCATTAGAATAAAAAAATTATCAAATCTAGATAATACAGAGAAAAAGATTTCTGAGATTAAAGAAAGTGATAAAAGTGAAAAGATAGATATAAGTAC
>DAOVRZ010000039.1:0-42927 GCA_030627905.1 Halanaerobiales bacterium | reverse complement strand
TGAAAGTTTGTTATTGAAATTTAGTGATTTAACCTGTATAATTGTCATAGAAAAGAGCCCTCTTTCTTTTGATAATTTTGTTTAGTCACTTAATTATATCAGATTTGAGGGTTCTTTTCTTCTTTATTTTTATCACCCAATGGGTGAAAGATTCTTATAGGCTAAGTATTTGATTTTAGCTGTATATGGCTGTTTTTATACTGCTACGTGAATAATTCGGGATCATTTATATCAATATCCCTTTCATGGCTCTCCGTCAAATGTTGTGAAAACTGCTTAACTCCATTAAATCATATTAATTGCTGTTTTCAAAAAAATACTTAATTTTGCTCAGTTATTCTATTTATTTAACCACGCATCTTATACAACATTGTGTGAAATACTCTTCTTAGATTCATAATGTTCGGTACTCCATACCCAATCCTTTTGACCAACTTAATCTTGTTATTGATCCCTTCTGTAAAACCATTGGTAACTTTGTTGTTGAAGTAATTTAAAATATTATCTTCCCATGTTTTGATTGTTCTCTTTGCTTTGATAAAGAAAGTCAGCTTGCTCTCTGAAATTCTGTTATACCAAGTTTGCAAAGCATCCTTGGATTCCTGGATGTCTCCTAGTTGGAGGAAGTCTCTGAACTCTTCCTTAAGTTCCCAGGCTTTCTCAAGAATCGGACTTAATTCAAAGAGTTTTAAAAGTCTTTGATGCTCTTTATCTGTTAACTCTTCACCGGCTTTTTTCAGCAACATGCGACTCTTATAAAACATTTTTCTCATCGTCTCATCAACTTGATTTTGGACTTGCTGCCGAGTATCATCAAGTGCTTTATTCATTAGGGTTACCAGATGAAATTTGTCCACAACTATTTTATCTGGTAAATCAAGCAGTTTTGTGGTATGATGATTATGCATTTGCTAGACTCCTTTTTGTTGAATTTTTGTTGGCAAACTAACTATTCAACGGAGTTTAGCAAATGCCTTTTTATTTTACTGACATTTTTTTCTTCACAACATTAATTATACACCCTTGCATTTTTGTTATATTTCTCAGAAGATGTCATATATTGAAGAAAAATTAATTAGTCTTAATAACGATACGCTTTACCGTGACTATTTAAAGGGACATATAACAAAGTAGACTGCTAAAAAAGCAGTCTACTTTAAATAAGGCTTCCGGCGATTTATCAATCGCTAATTAAGGTATCTTTACTTTTATTATATGCAACACAGCGTAGTTTAGACACTTTATCATAAAAAATTAAAACAAGAGTAGGCCACTTAGTGTGACCTACTCTTTTTAAGGTTTCCGACGATTATTATAAACCGCTATTTAAGGTTGTTTTTATTATACACTTTATTCTTATCAATGTCAATACCTATTCTGGAAAATATTTACCTTAGATAAATATCTTAATCCTCATTTTTAAGATTAAATAATTGCTATGCTCTCCCTTATTTTTTCACTAATAGCACTCAAATATGTTTTGGGGACAAACTTTTTATTGTTATAAAGTTGATCTTTTATAATTCTCCTTTTATCTAAACCAGAGATGTTCCTTATATCAGCAACACTAAGTTTACGGCATCTATATTCAGTAAAGGGTTTTTTATATTCTGGATCTTTAAGTTCGACTTCGAAAAAATATCTAATATAGTTTTACACCTGGATTAACTAATACAACTCTTCCTCTGTAGAAATTTCGTTTTCTTCTGAGAGAACCCATAAATCTCTATCTAATAACCATGTAGAGGCAAACATAACATTGTTCTCTTTAACAATTTTACTGCATTTATCCTGTGTTACTTCAATATCATTTACTATTCCTTCATTAGAAGCACAATTGTTAAAACAATCCAGCTTCTTGCCACATAAACTTTCGTAACTCTCTCTGTCGACTTTAGACATTAAAAGGATCTCCTTCCATCAGTCTTCTTCTCAATCTTTTATTATTCTAGAACGAAAGAGAGAAATCCTCTTAAGCTTACCTAAAAAAAAATTTAAGAAAGCATTTTTTAACCAATGTTTTTAATATGCTTTGGAGTTTTCTGAAAGTAATGGACTAAGTGATAACCATCCAAGACAAAAAAAGAACTCCTGCTAAAACCAGAAGTCCTAAAATTACCATTCATCTATTTTTCCTCTTTCACTATATACATCTGAAGTGTCAAACTAATTTGAAGCAAATCCTTTTCAGAAAAAGCTTTTACATCTAAATCAGTAATCTCCATCACCTTGAGAGATCGTTCTAAAGAATAGATGAAACCAATCATAGCCTGGTAAGTTGACTTAAAAGAAAGATCAATGGGCAATTGATAAAATTCTCCTATACTTTTCATATTTTTAGGAGTAAAATTTTCAAGTTGAATGTCCTCTTGATCTGCTAACTCTACAATCTCCAATAAAATGGCTGAAGTCTCCTTCTGTCTTGGAAACTTCTCAAGAATTCTTTGATATTGTTCTTGCTTATCTGCTACAGATTCTTGAACCTCAGGCATTTTCTTTTTTATCATACTTAAAGTTTGATTATATTGGGTATTCAAGGTTTTCATTTGACTCTCAAGTGATACCTTCTCAGCTTTTAAGGGCTGATAAAACTGAAAATAATATATCCCGGTAATTAAAACTATCATCGCAATAAGGATTATCCACTTCTCACGTTTGGTTAAGTTATTTAGCATTTTCCTCATCCTTTAATAACATTTTCTTACTGATGATTATTTAATCTTGCATTAATCTTAAAACCAATAGAGCCAGATTGATTGTTAGTAAATGATGAAATCAACTCTACTTCAGAAAAATACTCTGAAGCTTTGAGATTCACCATAAAATTTGCAATACTGTGATAGTAACTAGTCTCCCCGAAAAATGAGATGTTCTCATCTGAATAAGTAAAACGAGATAAAAGCATTTCTTCAGGAATTACACTACTCATAAAGACTATCACTGGTAAAATATAATCTTCTTCTGCTAAACTCTGACTTTCTCTTAAACGATCCTCTAATATTTTATTTTCTTTCCCTAATTCACTAACTTTTTCCAAAGATTTTTCAACCATTTTAAGCTGATTCTCCAGAGAAGTTTTATCAAACTTTAACTGTTTCGTCTGATAATAATTTGTTAGATAAACACTTAATAAAACGATTATATATATCAATACCAGAACTCCAATCAAACCTTGAAATCTATGCAAAGATTTTTTATTTTCCTCTGGAGGTAGCAGATTGATATAAGCCATTCTATTTCACCTCACATAATGCCAAACCCAATGCTTCTGCCATGAAAGCACCTTCTAGTTTCAATTGCTCTTTGAGCTCGGGTTCAAAAGAAAAATATTGGGTTAGATCTAGTAGTTTAACAGGTATATTTAAAAATTGTTGAAATTGTTCTGCCATACCTGGAATCATCGAAGTTCCTCCTGTTAAAATCAAGGTTTTAATCTGCAAACCACGATTGTGAAGTTGAAAATGCACAAAAGAACGTTTTACTTCGCCCATTACATCCTGAGCAATAGAATGCATAACTTCTTCAATTCCCAAATAAGGGTTTGACATAATATCAATATTATTCAAATCAATTTCCTTAACATCCAAACTTCCATGTTGAATTTTGACCTTTTCAGCTTCCTCAAGTGAAATACTGAATGATTGAGAAATACCCTCTGTAAAATTATTTCCACCAGTTGGAATAGTTCGACTTAACCAAGGTAATCCATCTTTCATAATCAATAGATGAGTTACGTCTGCTCCCATATCAATAATTGCGATTGGAGACATATCTTTAAAATCTGGAATATGATTGATTAACACTGCTAATGGAATCGGCAAAATACTTAAATTTAGTGGTTGTATACCAACAGATTTGAGTGGTTTTAAAAAAGTTTTGATATAATCTTTCCGTCCAGTTACCAATAAAATCTTCATCATCTGCCCCATATCTGGTTTCCGCTCCAACACAATCCAATCTATAATCGCTTCTTCAACAGAATAAGGTAACATTTTTTCTGATTCCCAATAAATCGCTTCTGCCAATTCCTTATCTGACATTACAGGCAATTCCACTTCGCGGATGAAAGCATATTGACCACTAAAACCCAAATAAGCTCCTTCTCCTCCTATTTTCAAACGATTTTGCATCTCTCTTATTATGTTAATAGCAACATTTGCATCATGAAAAAGTCCTTGTCTTACTACCCTAGGCGGGATTGGCAAGGTTATTAATTGACATATTTTAAGCCCTCGGAAAGTCTTTTTAATTTGAATTGCTTTCAAATTTCGGCTCCCAAGATCAATCCCCAAATAAGAATTGGTCAATTTGAAAAATTTCATAACGATCTTCCCTTCTAACTTTCTCTCCAATATGTGAATATCAGTGTGATTTCTTCCTCATTACCAGAACCACCGATAAAATAATCATCTTTAATAATAGGTTGATCTAAATGATCTGAAAACGTTACAGTTGAGTTATTTCTCAATACTATCTTAGTTGTCGAATATACTCCGCCCATTACTACCACATTATTATGAATAGTTATAGTTCCAGTAGCATAGATAGCAGCATTTATTATACCATTGTTGCTTAATTCTACATCACCATTGACAAAAATCATTAAACCTTCAAAAGATTCGTCTACATCTTTATTAATTTCAGTATTATTGGAAATACTTAAACTACCATTTATTGCTATAATACCTTCCAAAGAAATTTCAGAACTAGATGATTTCTTTTCAGATGTTTTTTTTGAAATATCAACATCATTATCAATATAATTGACTACATAGTCCTGAAATTTAGAACTATCCCAGTCCTCTAAATACTGATCACTTAACAAAGCATCATCTAATAATTGATCCCAATCGACTGTAGGAATCGTTAAGGTATCCGAGTTTTCGCTTATCTCACCTAAGTTGGTCTGACTTCCAATAGTCACTTCATCATTTGCAATAATTTGACCATCAACAGTAACATTATTACTTATGTCGATAATACCGCCACTAGCAGCAGTAAAATCATCCAGCACAGTCCCATCTCCCCCTGCTAATGTATACTGAGCTCCTACTTCCAGTGTTTTCTGATTCTGATCAACACTCCCAATAGAACGAAGTACAAGTGCATTTTCCCCTGCATCAACTACTGTCAGTGTAAACTGTCCATTCCCCAGATTTTTGGAATAATCATTGATGCGCCAAGTTATATCTTCTTGAATTTTATAGCGTGCATACTCGATTCCAGCTTGCGCTAAATAAAAGACTTGCTTTTGATCCTCCAGATTATGAACCAGCTTATTTTCCATCAATGCAGAAGTAAGTAATCCTGTCCCCAATACCATCATCAACAAAAGAATAAGCATCACTGAGACCAGAGTTACTCCCGCTTCTCCTCTAATATATGAGATCATATTAATCACTCCCGGCTAAAATCTAGGGGTTACCCCTGTAGTAAAGTCTTTCGCCTGCAGATGATCTGATCTTTCCGTTCTAAGATAAATCTGATAGGTGTTCCCAATCGCATAATTTCTATTGGTTGGTGAAAATCCTGAAGCAAAATCAGAATCAATCTCAATCCAATCTTCTCCATAATCGACGATTTTACGATAAATATATCGTGCCACACTACCAGCCACATTTTCAAAGCGAATAACCATTCCTTTAATATCTGGATCAAGATTGGCAAAACCATCATCTGAATCATCAATTCTTAAAGTTGCTTGTGTATATGAATCATAACTACCCGCAAAGCTATCACAGACCACCAAAAATTCGAGTCTTTCTATTCCCTCAGCGACCATTCTTTGAGTTCCATCTTTTTCATACTGAAGTTGATTGCCTTGAAGAAAAAATCTACCTTGTTCTCCTGCTAAAGAGTTTAATACAATCTCATCATACGTTCCATTTGTACCTCTTAATTCAATCCCAGTAGTTGGAGTATTACGAATGGCCTGCATAATATTCTCTACAGCAATATAACTCTGTGAGCGTATCTTAGTATCCTCTCTCCCAATATGAAACACATCCATTCCTACAGTAAAGATAGTTTGAATAGCAATCATCAAAATTCCAAAAACAGCCATCACCATTAATAACTCCACAAGTGTAATCCCTTTTTCTTCTTTTAACTGTAAGATTTTTTTCATCCTTCTCACCTTTCATGAATACTCAATAAAGAGTTTTAGCCCTATAAGTAGTCAAATTAACCTCTTTCTGATTTCCACTTTCTAACCATTGAGCAGTGACTATAATCTCTTTTAAAAGTTGCTGATTCTCTCCTTCTCCCTGCTCAGTAACCTGATATTTCAAGGTGAAAGGAGAATTTGGATCAGTTAGATTATAAGAATGTTCGCCTTGGCTTAAAGAAGATGAACCATAATGGTAATTCTGAATTTCCTCTATTACCTTGACAGCCAGGTTTAAAGCTTGATTACGTCTTTCGGAGATTTTGCCTACTTTCACAGAATGGGTAAAAATCATAGTTGAGGTGATTATAACAATACCGATGAAAGCAATGGTTACCATCAATTCAATCAAAGAAACTCCTTTTTGACTCTTAAGCATACTTACTACTCCCATCTTTTTGAAAAGTAAGAAGGAGCCCTGAAGCCAAATCTTCAGGGCATAAAAGTTAAATTATTATTGCTTTACGATAGAATTCCTTGTAACTTTAAAAGTAAAATCATCTGTATCATCAGTATTGTAATCATAAGCAACAGTTAAATTATAGGTATCAGAATCAGGATCATAGTCATCTCCTGCAGTAATAGTTATCTTAGTCTCATCAATCTCGATATAACCTTCAACCTTATCAACTACATCAGCCTTTGCAGGATATGCACCTTCATTTTCAGCATATAACAATTCCATAGCAGTTTGAACTTGCTTAATCTCAGTGACAGCATTTGTTTCATATGCTTTCACATTAACACCAGTCAAACGAGGTACAGCTACAGCGGCCAAAATCCCCAAAACTGCCAGTACAACTAAAAGCTCAACAAGGGTAAAACCTTCTTCACCTCTTAAAGCTTTTCTCATCCTCCGCATCATTTCGATTCACCCCCTTTCGAAAAAATCCTCCTTTATAAAACAATTCCCTCCTCATGGGAAAATTTGTTTATACAAGATTTACCATATCAAACATCGGCATAATCATAGCTACTACAATGAAACCAATCAAAACAGCGATGATAATAATCATTGCAGGTTCTAGCAAAGACATAGCTGTCTCAATTGAATTTTCTGTCTCTTTATCGTAAAAATAGGCTATCTTCTCCATCATTTCATCCATCGTTCCTGTTTCTTCTCCTACTAGTAACATTTGAGTCATCATCTTAGGAAATACTGTGCTCTCCTGCAATGGTTCCGAAAGCCGTTGGCCTTCTTGAACTTTCAACCTGGCCTCAGTCAATTGACCAGAGATCACTTGATTGGAGATAATCCTCTCCACAACCTGTAAAGATTCCAACAATGGTACTCCACTGGCTAAGAGACTTCCCAAAGTCCGTGTAAAACGTGCTACCTCAATTTTAATAATCATTGAACGTACTACAGGTATACGCAATTGAAGTCGATGAAACTTATATTTACCGGAAGGAGTTTTTAGATAACTCATCAAAGTCACTACCAGAATAAAACCAAAAATCATAATTAAGTACCAATATTGAGCGAGTACGGAGCTAATTCCCATCACAAACCTCGTTATTAATGGTAAAGTGCCACCCATACTAGAAAATAAATTTACATAAACAGGGACAACTGTAGTTAACAAAAATACAACCACTAACACAGCAACTCCCAGCACTACAAGTGGATACATCATTGATGAACGAATCTTTGATCTCAACTCATTTTCTCGTTCATAATAATCAGCGAGCCGATTCATTACCACATCCAATATTCCGCCTACTTCTCCGGCATTAACCATTCTAGAATACAAACGTGGAAATGTATCATCCTGTTTTTCTAACGATTCAGAAAAAGAGATACCTACCTCTACATCCTGGGAAATTTCTTGTAATGCCCTCTTTAAACTCTTATTAACAACTTGATTAAGAAGTATATCCAGGCATTGAACAATAGATACTCCTGCCTGAATCAAAACTGAAAATTGACGACTTAAAACTGCCAATTCTTTCATCTTAACACGATTAAAAAAACCTAATATTTTCTTTAAATCTAAATCTTTATTCTCTTCTATGCTTACCACATAATAACCCTGTTTACG
Organism: Halanaerobiales bacterium; assembly: GCA_030627905.1. GTDB lineage: Bacteria > Bacillota > Halanaerobiia > DY22613 > DY22613 > JAGMES01. Next base: position 34,719 of record DAOVRZ010000039.1, on the reverse strand, counting down.
GATTCCCTCAGCGACATCGATCCTGGAACTTGCCTTTACCTTACCCTTAACCAACTGACCTTCCGGGGTACGAGCTGTATAACTATATTCGGAAGTCATCGTTTACACCTCACCCCCTTTAATAACATTTTCGGAAGGCATAAGTCCACCAGTTTCTATAAGTGGGGTACACCTTCTTATAAAATTTACCTTTCATTAGGAAATAAATTCCTTCCGAAAGTTATTAACAAAAGCTGCTTGCAGATTAATTAATAAGAACCCGCATAAACATCTGAAGCAAATCGCTGAGCCAATCGCTCAAAGAGTTCTCTATTAAAAGCTTTTGTCCTTCCATCTCCAAAACTTATAATTCTTTCCCTGGTAAGTTGGATTAAACACATATCCATCGTCTGCATACCAAATTTAGCACCTGTCTGCATTGCAGAATAGATTTGATGAACCTTATTCTCACGGATCAGATTTCGAATTGCTGGATTTGCCACCATTACTTCCAAAGCAACTACCCGACCAGAACTATCAACTTTTTTCAGCAATTGTTGAGCAATAACCCCTTGAAGCACTGTCGCTAATTGGGTTCTAATCTGCTGTTGTTGGTTAGGTGGAAATACATCAATAATCCGATCAACTGTTCCTGGCGCATCATTAGTATGCAATGTTGCAAAAACAAGATGCCCTGTTTCAGCAGCCTCAATTGCAATCGATATTGTCTCTAAATCCCGCATCTCTCCAACCAAAAGAACATCTGGATCCTGTCTTAAAGCAGCTCGCAAACCGCTGCCAAAAGATTTAGTATCTGAACCAATCTCCCTTTGATGAACCAAACTTTTTTTATGAGAATGGAGATATTCAATGGGATCTTCTAATGTTATAATATGGCATGTTCGGGTACGATTGATCATATCTAACATCGCAGCAAGAGTAGTTGATTTTCCGCTTCCTGTTGGGCCTGTACAAAGAATCAATCCATTTTTCTTCATAGCTAAATCTTTGATAATCTGAGGTAAACCCAACTCCTCCACTGAAGGAATTTTATTGGGAATAACCCTTAAAGCCAGACTTATCGCACCACGCTGACGATAAACATTTATCCGAAAACGACTAACAGCAGGCATACTGTAAGAAAAATCACATTCTCCTTTTTCTTCAAAAATCTGATACTGTTCTTCATTCGTTAAAGATTTCGTAATCTCAACTATATTCTGATAGCTAAGTATTTCGTTATGTTTTATGAATGGTTGTAGATCTCCGTTAACTCGAACAATAGGAGCTGAATTCACTGTCAAATGTAAATCCGAAATACGAGGATCAAAAGCAACTTCTTTCATAAGTTGTTTTATATCAATCATTTACTCTCACCCCACTATTCTCAATCATACATTTATAAAGCAACTCGCATAACTTCCTCAATGCTTGTCAAACCTTTTAAAGCTTTCTCCAATCCATCCATCTTCAAAGTAATCATTCCATTATTTATTGCAACATCACGCAAATCTTCTGTTGGACGGTTCTGGGTTGTCAACATTCGAATTTCTCGATCTGGTATCAATACTTCATGAATAGCCAATCTACCCTGATAGCCTGTATCACTGCATTCTGGACACCCTTTTCCACGATACAAAAACTGGATCTGCTGAGCTAAATCACCTAAATAAAGACGCATCTCTTCAGTAGGCTCAAAACGTTCCTTACAGTTAGGACAAATTTTTCGAACCAATCGCTGTGCTACTACACCACTCAAAGAGGACGCCACCAAATATGGCTCCAAACCCATATCAACTAAGCGAGTAACCGCACTAGAAGCATCGTTGGTGTGAATCGTGCTCAATACTAGATGGCCAGTTAATGCAGCTTTGACAGCAATTGAAGCAGTTTCACTATCACGAATCTCTCCAATCATCACTATATCTGGATCCTGACGTAAAATCGAGCGAAGTGCCGAAGCAAAAGTCAAATCAGCTTTAGGATTCACCTGAATCTGATTTACTCCATTAATCCGATATTCAACAGGATCTTCAACTGTAGAAATATTTTTCCCAATATCGTTTAATGTGTTTAAAGCTGAAAACAGAGTTGTCGATTTACCACTACCAGTTGGCCCAGTTACAAGAATAATACCATGGGGTTTTTTTAAGATTTCATCAAAATAGCGACGATTTGTCATTGAAAATCCTAATTGATTTAAACTCAGAAGTATAGAACTTCTACTTAAAATTCTTAAAACCACTTTTTCCCCATAGATAGTTGGGAGCGTAGAAACACGTATATCTACTTCCCCATCTGAATTTTTTAATTCCATCCTACCATCCTGAGGTTTCCGCCTTTCAGCTATATCTAAACCAGCCATTATCTTTAACCTGGAGACAAGAGCAGCTTGATTACTTTTTGGCAAAGTACGGACTTCCCGTAATACTCCATCAATCCTGTAACGAACTCTCACTTCCTCTTTTAATGGTTCAATATGGATATCACTTGCTTGTTGTTGAACAGCTTCCCGAATTAAGAGATTACTCAAACGTACGATAGGTGCATCTTCTACCATCCGTTTTAATTCATCAACTTCCATATCTTCCCCGGTATCTACACTAGAATTAAAAATATCTGAGCTTTCATCATCAAATCCATTCATTGAATAAAGTTTTTCAATCGCCTTTTCTATTTCACCTACTGAAGCAATCAATGCTTCAATCTGGCATTTTGAGTGTAATTTTATGTCGTCTATGGCAAAAATATCCAGCGGATCAGCCATTGCTACCTTCATAATATTACCCATTTTCTCCAAAGGAACAACTCTATGCCGGCGAGCAACCTCTTCTGGAATATAACGTATCAACCGTTGGTCTGGTAGCTGTTTAGTAAGATCAATATGAGGAACTCCTAACTGAAACTCTAATACCTGAACCAACTGATTTTCGGTTACATATTCTAAGTCTATCAATATTTCACCAATTCGTTTAGTGGAATTTTCATGAACCCTTAAAGCTTCTTCGAATTGTTCTTCTGTTATTAAGTTAAAATCAATCAATAGTTGTCCTAATTTGGATTGCGCCATCCTTAGATCGCCTCCAAAAATATTCAAATTCTATTACCTTTGATTATAATTTCGACATTTATTAAAGTATTTCCTTTCTTAAAATGTAAGTATTTATGGAAATATTTAAAGCTGTTGATTTAAATAAATCAACAGCTTTAAATATTAACGGTAATTTTAAATTATAAATTAAAATTCTCTACTACCTGATCTAACTGGTCAGCCATCGTTGCAAGTTGCTTTGCAAAACGGATAATCTCTTCTGTTGCAGCATTTTGTTCTTCGCTGGATGCTGCTACCTCTTCAGAACTACTAGCAAATTCTTCACTCACAGCAGCAATTTCTTGAATAGCTCTCTCCGCCTGATTACTTGAAGCAGCCATCTTTTTAGCACTCTCAGTTACTTCTTCAATCTGCTCAAGAAGAGGTTGGATAACCGATTTTATCTGATCGAATACCTCTCCTGTACCTTCGCTAACATCTGAACCTTTTTCCACCTGCTCAGTCACTTCTCCCATAGTCTTAACTGCTTTAGAAATGCCTACTTGAATTTTTTCAATTAAACTACCAATTTGATTTGTGGCATTAGATGTTTCTTCAGCAAGACTTCGAATCTCATCAGCCACTACAGCGAATCCTCGACCAACTTCTCCTGCACGAGCGGCTTCAATAGCAGCATTTAAAGCCAACAAATTAGTTTGATTTGAAATACCATTGATCAAACCTACAATATTACCCACGTTTTTAGATTTTTCACCTAAATCTTTAACTACATCAGCAGCACCTGCAACCTGTTCTTTAATATTCTGCATCTGATCTACAGAAGACTTCACTGAATCTGTACCTAAAGAAACCTGCTCCACAACTTTACCACCAGATTCAGACATATAGGTAGATCTATCATTCACCTGCTCTACCTGTTGAAGTAAGTAATTAATCTGACTAGCTGTCTCTTCTACTTGAGATGCCTGCTCTTCAGCACCTGCTGCTACCTGTTCAATTGCACTTCCAACTTGAGATGCTGTTTCTCCTACCTGAGTTCCCGCAGATACTAACTCCTGACTTGAAGCAACAACTTTTTGCACTACTTCACGGATTTGATTGATCATATTCCGTAAGTTTTTATGCATCTCATTCAAGGATTTAACCATGCTTCCAATTTCATCTTTGTTTTTGGTTTCTAAAGGTTCAATTCTAAGATTACCTTTAGCTATTTCTTGAGCAAAACTTGCCACTCCTACAATTGGTTTTGTAAAATATTGAGCAAGAATCCAACTCATAATTAGAGTAATAACAATTGCTCCAATGATTAATCCTATTACGATTTTAGATGTCTTTCTAACTTCAGCAAATACATCATCTACTTTTTTTGCAACAACCATAAATCTTTGGCTTGCTGAATCATAACTTACATACATTAAATATTTATTCGAATTTCGACTCAGCGCATCTTTTGTGGTATATTCTAAATAATCGTTATGAGTGGCTAAAATCTTTTTCGTAACGTCTTCCCCTGTTTTTTCATCTATTAAATTCATTCTCTGATCAATTAAATTTTGATTGGTATGAAAAAGCAACTTTCCTTGAACATCTAAAACACTTATGTTTACATTCTCGCTCAATTTAACAATTTCTTCTGTAAGATTCTCTCTAAGCTCTGTAGCGAATTGTGAGATCATATTATCCATATCATCAACATAATTTCCTGTACCAATAACCCATCCCCAAGGTTCAAAAAGTTGTACATATCCTCTTTTCCGAACTTCTTTAGTTTCTCCAGACCTTAGAAAATAATAATCCTCATAGGCTTCACCATTAGCTTTTGCACCATCGACTAAGTCTCTAACCATTCGTTTACCTTTGGTATCCCGGAGATTTCCACGGTCCATTCCTTCCTGCTCAGGATATGCCGGATATAAAATTAATTTATAATTCGTATCATCAATCCAAAAATAACCGTCTTTGCCATAAGTGACGGCACGCAATGTCTCTTTTGCGAGGTTTTTAGCTTCCTCTTCTGTTAACACTCCTTTTTTATACTGGTTATAGAAATGAGATAAAATACTTTTTGCGTTTTGAACTTGATTTTTTATATTCTTATCATAACTAGAAAAAGCTTGATTCTTAATCAAAACAATATCTGATTCCAATTCTTCTACCATTTCTTTAATATGATCGGTAAGGGCCATTATATCTTCTTTTGCTTCATCTTCTAAGCGATTTCCTATGATATTAAGTATTATTGAACCTTGAGTTATTAATATCAAAACAACAAAGACTGAGATAATTAACATAAATTTAAATTTAATACTCTTCATATGTCTCCTCCTGTTTTTAATTTTTTCTACAATTTTCCTTAATCTTTATGTTCTTTTTGAAGATTTAATCCATATTAAAAGAATAATTCGACATTTTTTTTTAAATACCTGCTTTATATAAAGTTTATCTTTATATGTTAACTTAAATGTTACAAAAAGCAAAATCGCCCTAACAGGCGATTAATTATAGATAATCTCAACAGGTGTTCCCACATCTACCAATTCATATAACTCTTCAACATCATGATTATACATTCTAATACAACCATGGCTTACTGCTTGCCCAACTTGATCAGGTCGATTTGTTCCATGAATTCCATAATGGGGCTTAAAACTCATCCAGCGAGTCCCAAAAAGTCCACCTGGATTTTTCAATTTGTGTCTTATAGAATACATCCCTATAGGGGTTGGCGTTGAAGGTTTACCGACCGCTACAGGATAATTCTTGATAACCTTACCAGAATCATAAAGAAAAAGACGCCGCTTAAAAATAAAAACGACAATACTCCTCATTCAAGAGCCCCCTTTCTTACGTTAAGTGGATTTCTTCTATTATACTAGTGAAAAAGCTAATTCGGTGCTTGTTCTTCAATTATTAAAACCCCTTGAGCTACTTCGCCAAGGGGTTGATAAAATCATAAAGTCAGGATTTCATATTCATCTTTTCCGATAAAGATAATCAAAGCTTTCTTTAGATTCTCTTTATCATTAAATTTATCACTCTCCGCATATCGCTTCAGTTGAGCCAAGCCTTCCTTTTTAATTCGCCCCAATTGATTTCTTTCACTCTTTTTTAGATATTTCAATTCCCATAACCATTCATATTTAACATCAGGATAGCGAATATCTTTCTCTAACAAGATGTCGATATATCCACCTTCGACTTCTCGTTCACTACTTATCTTGTAAACATTTGCTAAACTTAAATAAGTGACCAAAATCATTTTCAAGTATTTTTCATCAAACTGAATCAGATCACGGTTTGATAAAACCTGCAAAATATTATTATTGATAAACTCAAAATAAACTTCCAACTCACCATCATAGGCTATCATCTCTATTGCTTCATGCAGTTCATTTACACTCAGTTTAAGCTGATACCTTTCACGCAACTTCCTATCAAAAGTCTCCCAAAAGATTGTTTTGATCACAAAGTTAGGAATCTTTAAAAATAATCGAGTTCTGATTTTTTTATCTATTGTTAAAAGACCCAGATAAAATAAAAGAGAAACAAAATACTCCTCGTCATACATCTGATCAAAAGAGAATTTTGATACCACATTAGCAACAATCTTCTCTTCTTTGATTATTGCTTCTAATGTATGTTGGTTGGCTTTATTTGAAATCAGGCGATTCAATCTACCATAATCCATTTTTACATTATCATCGATTAACTTTTCAGGATATTCTCCAGTAAGCTGCATTTCCTTAAAAAAATAGAGAACCATGTTGGGGTTAAATAGTCTTTCTGTGACTTTTTTATTGAAAGAATATCCATTATAATATTTTTTTAATTCAATAAGAATTTTTTCTCTATCTCCCACCTCAAAAAAATTATCTAAAATTCTCTCGACTTCTCTATGAGTAAATCCTAACATTTCGTTGACAGTTTCTAACATTGTAATATTTGAAGTTATATTAAATCCACTGGTCATGTCATCTAACATAATAGGAGTAATTCCAGTAATAAATATTCTATCTATGATACCTTGCGTCCCTATTTTAAGTGCTTCATAAAAATCACGAACAAATCCACTAGCTCGAATTATTCCACGATAGAATTCACCATCTCCCATAGCTATAATATCATTAGCAAAATGATCATATTCATCAATGATAACATACACTTTATACCCAATTTCAGCTACTTCAGTAAATAATATACCTAATTTTCTTGTACTACTTGCGCTCTTAAGCTCATAAATAATATCATTTTTATTAGGAAAAATTTCTTGATAATGTTTAAAAAACAAAATTAATGAATCTAAAATCCGTTCATCAAAAGATTCCTTTAGACCATCAGAGGTAGAAGTATCTAATGCAGAAAAATTTAATTTCCAAATCAAATAACTATTTTTTGTTTCAGTAGGTTTTTTACCAATATATAAATCTCCAAATAATTCTTCAAACTCTGTAGACCTATTTATATCATAATAGTGATCTAGCATTGATAAAAAAAGTGATTTTCCAAATCTTCTTGGCCTTATAAAAAAGAGATAGCGACCTGCTTCTTCCAACTCTTCAATATACCTGGTTTTATCAACATACAGATAATTTTCTCTACGAATTAATCCAAAATCAGAGATATTCAATGGAAGTTTCATTATATTACCCCCTAAGATAAGAATAGAACTTTACTTATTTGTTCTCGACAGGTTTACAATTCCCTTCTTCTTACATAATATTCCCATAAAAAAGCTGTAGCAATCGCACAAATGCACCGCTACAGCTTTATCATTATTCCTCATCATTCAGACTATATTCTGCTTCTATTCCTTCAGGTGTAATAATTAAGACCGTACTTCTCTCAATCGCATCTTTTATCAATTCCTCAATCTCTAAACCCACTTCAGCAGCCTCAGCATCTTTCAACTTCGGTTTAGTTGCAGGGGAATCAGGAACGAATACTGTACAACAATCCTCGTATGGTAAAATCGAAGTCTCATAGGTACCTATTTTCCGGGAAATATCGATAATTTCAGTTTTGTCCATCGAAATCAATGGCCGTAATACTGGAATATTGGTAACAGCGTTGATCACTTCAATGCTCTCCAAAGTCTGACTCGCTACTTGACCAATACTTTCACCTGTAAATAGAACCTTACAATTATACTTACGTGCAACTTCTGTCGCTAATCTAAACATCATCCTACGCATGATAGTAATATGAAATTTTTCTGGACATTTTAAACCAATCTCCTTTTGGATATTGGTAAAGTAAAGCATAAAGAGGCGCATTCTGCCTGAATATTGGGAGAGGATCTTCGTCAGATCAATAACCTTCTCCTTTGATCTTTCACTGGTAAAAGGGAAACTATGAAAATGCAAACCATCCACAGTAACACCACGCTTCATACCCATCCAACCTGCGACAGGACTATCAATACCACCAGATAAAAGTAGCAATCCACGCCCACCAGAACCTATCGGTAAACCTCCTGGACCTCTAACTACTTTTGAAAAAAGATATGTTATTTCACTTCTAATCTCTACATAAACGATAGTATCAGGCTGATGAACATCTACCTTCAAATCTTTTTGATAATTGATCAAAAGATGTGAACCTACTTGATAGTTAATCTCAGGGGATTCTAAAGGGAACCTTTTGTTAGCTCGTTTGGTTGCAACTTTAAAAGTACCACCTTTAGGCAAGGCATCTTCTAATACCTGCAACGCCACATCTTTAATATTTTGAAGATCTAATTCTGCCTTTGCTACTGGACTAACTGAAACAATTCCTGGAACCTTAATCAATCTTTCAATAACTTGGTCTAATACTTCTCCAACCTCTCTCAAATACATTCTTCCAAAGGTTTTTTCCAACTTAAACTTGCCCAAATCTCGAATACAGGCTTTTATGTTTTTAATTAATATATTCTCAAAAAACTTTCTATTCTTTCCCTTTAAACTGATCTCACCATAACGAATAAGAATATCTTTATACATTATATCACCTCTGCATTAATCTTCTAAAATCATTAACCAAACCTGGTAAATGTTTTAATACATATTCTAACTCCTCTTTTGTCGTATCAACTGATAGACTAATTCTGATCGCGCTCTCTAATTCTCGGTTTTTAAGTCCAATCGCCTGAAGAACATGGCTAGGTGCACTTTGCCTCGAATGACAAGCTGAACCAGTAGATACGTAAATTCCAACATCCTCCAGAGCATGGAGTAAAACCTCACCTTTAAGCCCTGGAAAAGATAGATTGATAATATGTGAAGCACTTCTACCTTTATCTATATCATCTTCCAAATGAGAGCCGTTAATCTTCATATCAGGAATCACTCGAATTAACTCCTGTAAGAACCATGCTTTTAGATTTCGCAAATTCTCCATCTTTTCCTTCTGATCTTTAGTAATCAGTTCAGCTGCTAACCCCAACCCAATAATTCCTGGCACATTTTCTGTTCCTGAACGAATGCCTCGTTCCTGTCCTCCACCTCCAATTAGAGGTTTAACTTGCACCTTCTCATTCAGATACAAAGCTCCAATTCCCTTTGGACCATGGATTTTATGACCACTTATTGTTAGCAGATCAATCTTAGATTTAATTGGGTTAAGTGGTAATTTCCCAAATGACTGTATCCCATCTACGTGAAAAAGAGTTCGAGAGTTGATCTCTTTAATGAGTTGTCCAATCTCATGAATCGGTTGAACTGAACCTACCTCATTATTTACATGCATTATACTCACTAGGATCGTCTCAGGAGTGATCGCTTCCTTTAGCTCATCCAAATTCACAAATCCATCCTGGTCTACTTTAAGGTAAGTGACTTGATAACCTTCTTCTTCTAAAAGCTGAAATGTATGTAAAACTGAAGGGTGTTCGATTTTGATGGTTATAAGATGCTGGCCCCGATTTTTATATTGGTGCGCAATACCACGAATCGCTAGATTATTAGCTTCCGTGCCTCCAGATGTAAAGATGATCTCTTTCTTCTTTACACCTAATGCTTTTGCCACCTGTTCTCTTGCTTTCGCAATCTTTTTCTCTGCTTTTAGACCCATCCGATGAAGAGAAGAAGGATTTCCATAATCACTCTCCATCATCTCTACCATCGCTGCAATTACCTCTGGTGCTACCTTAGTTGTTGCACTATGGTCAAGATATACCATCTTTTTCATCTCATCACCTCTTCACAGATTTTCATCTTTATTCTGCCCATTCTAATTTCGAATACACGGACTCATTTTAACATAAATCAACAAAATAATCCAGTGAATCTAAATGATAAGGACTCATTTTAAATAAAATAAGTCCTTATTTACCTTAATTAATTACATTAAGGTCGAATCCGATACCGATCCCGTGGAAAGAAAGTAGTCTGGCGAATATTTTTATATCCTAAAAGTAGACCTGTTAATCTCTCCAGACCAATAGCCAAGCCTCCATGAGGTGGCATTCCAAATTTAAAAACCTCTAGATAATCACTAAAGTTTTCAACTTTTAATCCATGAGAAGTAATGCTGGCTTTCAACTGTTCATAATTATGAATCCGTTGACCACCAGTAGTAATCTCTAACCCACGGAAAAGTAAGTCAAAACTATGAGTCAATTCTTCACCATCTGGCATGGTGTACATCGGACGCTTCTTCCGAAGATAATGAGTAATAAAGACAAATTCTGATCCATAGTGTTCTTTTACATATTCACAGATTAAACGTTCCCCTTCAGGGTCTAAGTCCATCTCTAGATATGTTTTCCCGTATTCTTGCTGGAGAATCCGAATAGCTTCTGACATCTTCAAAGCAGGAATATCCTCTCCAATCTCTGGCACTTCTGCTTCCAACAATGCAAGTTCCTTCACACATTCCTCCTTGATATTAGCAAAAATAAATCTTAACATTTTGGTCTCTAGCTCCATTATTTCTCTTTCATCTTCAATAAAACCCATCTCTAAGTCCAAACTAATAAATTCATTGGTATGGCGAGCAGTAGCATGCTCCTCAGCTCGATACACATGACCGATCTCAAAAACTCGCTCATATCCTGCCCCCACCAACATTTGCTTATAAAATTGTGGACTCTGGGCCAGATAAGCTTCCTTCTCAAAGTATTGAAGTTTGAAAAGTTCTGTTCCTCCTTCAGCACCCTCTGATACTATCTTAGGAGTAAAAACCTGTGTAAAGCCCTCTTTTTTAAGAAAAGTAAGAAATCCTTGAGCAAGTGCTGCCTGAACTCTAAAAATTGCATTAGTCTTCAAATGCCGCAAACTTAAAGCCCTATGATTAAGAAGAGTATCTAATTGAACTTCTAGTTCCTCTTTATTAATCTCAATGGGTAAGTCTTCCTTTACTTGAGAGATGACTATTAATTCTTGAACCAGAATATCTACACCTAATTCTTTTGATGATTCTTCTTTTACTTCTCCAATTATTTCAACTACACTCTCTGATTTTAAACCTTTAATATCGATCTGCTTTGCATCCACAACACATTGAACTACTCCAGAACGATCTCTTAACAGAATAAATGCAATTCTCCCCAGTTTTCGAATTCTATGAACCCAACCTTGAATTTTTACCACTTCACCTATATTGTTAACCAATTCGCTTACTAATTTACGCTTCATTATAGCAACCTCCCGATTAGTTCAATACTTCTACAAACAATGTCTAGATATCATATATATCTGATCTGGCCAAAATCAGATAAAAAAAATCCGTCCACATGGCAGAATAAACTCTACCAAGGGACGGATATATCCGCGGTACCACCCAAGTTAACCTAAAACTAAATCAAATAGGTTCTCTTTTACTCCCGATAACGGAGGAAACCGTCTTCTCCTACTAGCCTTCTTGATAAAGAAAGTTTTCAGTTCAGAAACTCCGGGATGTCTTTCGATAAATGAAGTACTATCTGGGTCATGCAAGCTTTTTTCGAGAAAATTTTTTATATTGAAAATTAGTCCAATTTTTGATAAAATTAATTACAAAATATGAAGGGAGAATTCTTATGTATAAAAACAAAGGTCATTGTTAACATTTAGAGTTTTTAAGGCCTCCTCCGAAAATCTAATTGACATAACTAATTTTAAAAATAATAGGAGGCGCTAAAATAGAATTACGCAAATTCAAAACAAATATTAAGAAAATATTTGTTATCACTTTTTTTGATTCCTTAATTCTTGCTTATGATTTCCAAACATTTTGTCTCGCTTTTATAGCCGCAGCAATCGGTGGTTCTTTAAAATCTGGCACGTTTGATTCTATCTTGTATCAATCACTTAAAGAGATTGGAAAAGCTAAAGATTACGAAAAATTAAAGGGGTATTTAAAACTTGTAGATTATGTGACAATCGGGATAGCAGGTACTTTAGGTGGATATATTGCTTATAAATATGGCTTAGTAATGAATTATTGGCTCTCTCTTTTTGGTATTCCGATCGCTGTATATTTAAGTTTAACTCTATATGAAAAAGAAGTTGCACAAAAAAACAGGCAGAAATCTAATTTCATCAAACATATCAGTCAATCTCTAAAAGTAATAAACATCAATAAATCTATAGGCTTCGTAATTATTTATGGCGGACTAACTGGTGCTATACTTTACGGACAAATCCATGAGATGACATCATTAACCTATATTCCTCTTTATCTCTTTGGCTATATTGGCTTTACGACAACACTTCTAGGGGGATTAGGCGGAATATTTGCATCAAAGCTAAAAGAAAGATTTGATTACAACTCAATCTTTAGAGGAATATTGATATTATCGACAGCATTTATCTATCTATTTAGTCTATCAACTCATTGGTGGGGAATTATATTTATTATCTGTGCAATTTTAGTATTAGAAATAGTCTCGCCACTTACCTCAGGTTATATTCATCAAAAATCCTTGACAAATAATTTTCCTTATGGCATTATCAATATAGAGTATAATGTATTAAATATAAATTATTACTTTTATTTTTATTATAACACTTTTTATCAAATAAAGAACTATTTTTCAAATTTCTATAAATACTAAATAAATGCCCTACCAAAGGAGAGATTCAAGATGAAAAGCACTTCAAAAAACATTTATGCTAAACCGTCTGCAGGAGTTATATTTTCCCCTTTTAATCTTCACATCGAACCTGTAGAAAAATTAATCTTTATCACTTTTAAACAGGATCTTGATGAAGTTTACTACGGTTTTGAACTACATGTCCTAAATTGTGATATTAACAACAAAGGAATCAGAATACTTGGATGGCGCAATGATGGCTATATTGATGTATATTATCAACCGATTTTTGTCAAAGATCCTATTTTTTTTAATGTTGCTGAAAAAGGATTGGCTGACATGGTAGAGAGGTCTTTAGAAAATGTCAAGTATGACCTAACGCCACAAGGAGTAAACGTTTCTTTTGCCTTTAAAGATAAAATGGGAAGGCAAATTGAATTTTCAGTAAAAGAAAACTGTAGCAAGTTAGCTAAGCCCTATGTTACACTCGCTCCCTTGGGAAATAGTGCAGAAAATCCTCCTTCTTTACCATTATATTATCTTTTTGATTATAATTATATTCGCCGTTCTAAAACAAAAACAGAAGTCAAGATTGATGGGCGTAAACATAAATCAGATAACTTTTTTATACCTATAGATTGGGCAAAATGTTACTTTTGGTGCTATTCGACAGATGTATTTATGGTAGACTGGAATACAGCGCACAATGGTCCGATGCCCTCATTAAAACCAAAAGGGTCTCAAAAAGTTGAAACTCAAGGTGTGATGTATGATATAGTACAAAATGATAGTCATTATGAAATCAAAGGGATAATGAGTGGTAATGAAAAACATCAAATCAGGTTTGACTTTTCCCCATCTATACCAGATCTTATTTGTCTAAAAGATCAAGTTTCTATAGATGGAATGTTCACAATAAGCAGTGACAAAGCAACAGGCTCGCTTAGCGGAGAATATAAGATTCAACGACATGGCAAGGAAATACATTTGACGTGTCATCCAAATGGCGGATGGAAGCCAAATGAACGTAGATGGGTAATGAATTTTATCTACTCTATTGTTCCTTTTTATAAGAATTGGCCTAAGACATACATTTGGAAAGCGAAAATAAACTTAAACGAAAATGATCAGCCAACAATGAAATCTTACTGGAAAAGAATCAATAAATAAACTATACACTTGAAAATGCTACCTCCAATTGTAAAAGAAGAATCCTCATAATCGAGGATTCTTCTTTTACTAACCCTATCACTTAATATCTGGAACAAAATAAGAAACCTCACCCTTATAGTAAATGTACAACTTATGCAATGCACGAGTACATATTGTGTAAAAAAGATTCCTTTCATTTTCACAACAATATTTATTCTCACTCGCATCATATATTAGAACTGCATCAAATTCTAACCCCTTTGATAGATAAGATGGAATAACCACAATCCCTCTATTAAATTCATCATCATCTTTTGTTATCAAAGTTACATCAATCTCATCTTTCAACTTGTTAAAGACCTTCAAACTTTCATCTGCAGTCTTACATATGATTGCCATTGATTGATAACCATGATCAATTAGATCGTTAATATCCTGGAAAATAATATCTGTAGTCTCATTCTCAGGAGATATCTCAATAATTCGAGGTCTTTCCCCAACACGATCAATAGGTTGAACACTTTCTCCATCTGGAAGTATAGCTCTTGAAAATTCAACAATATCTTTAGTTGAACGATAACTCTTGTATAAATTTAAAATAACTGATCTTGAAGCCTTAAAAATATCCGTAACCCGTTCATAATCGGTTGTTTTAATATAAGGATGTATCGTTTGATTCAAATCTCCCAAAAGAGTAAAACTACTTTTTGAAAATTTTTTTTTGAATATTGCATACTGAATAGGAGTATAATCCTGTGCTTCATCAATTACAACATGCTTGATTTCTATAAGAGTTGGTAAGCCCTCTAACTCTCCTTTTAGATAAATAAAAGCTGATAGATCTTCATAACTAATAAATTTGTTTTTTATCATCTTCAATGTATGTAAACAAATCTGATCAATTTGGTCTGACAAAATCTTTGCTTCGGAAAATTTCTTGAATAAATTTTCATCCTCAAAAAGATTAGCATAAACTTCATAGACATCCATTCTAGTCAGTTCATCTATCTCATCTCTTATCTTTTTAAACTCTTGATAAACTATCAATCTACTTCTGGCTTCGACCTCAAATTCGTATTCCTTTTTCTGCTTCACTTCTATTCGTATTTCTTCAAGTCGCTCTTTTCTCACTGGAGCTAATCGAGATAGCATTATCCTTTTAATCTTGTTTAATCTCCTAATCAAAGGCCAGTTGTTATAGGTATTATGAAAAATTTTAAAAATCTCTTCTTTTGAAATAATCAATTTTCCTCGATGAAAAATATCTCTAAAATGAAGGCCATCCCCTTCAAGATATGTAATATATTTTTTTATAACCTGAAGAAATTCATGTGAAGTTTTATACTGTATTCCATTCACTCTTGCCTCATAATCATCTTCATCAGAAGAAGATAACAAATATTCTATCTGTTCATTCATATCTTCTAATTCCCAATCTGGTTCAATCATACTTTCTGCAAACTCTAGAAAAGTAGTTTGACGCATATTTTCCTCACCGAGTTCAGGAAGTACATTTGAAATATAGTCATTAAAAAGACTATTTGGGGAGAATATAACAATATTATTTGCGGTGATTTTATCATCACGATATTTATAAAGTAAATATGCCACTCGATGAAGCGCAATAGATGTTTTCCCGCTTCCCGCTACTCCTTGTACAATCAAAAGATCATTCTCTTCATTTCTAATAATACTGTTTTGCTCTTTCTGAATAGTTGTAACAATACTTCTCATTTTATCATCTACATTTTCGCTGAGGATCTTTTGCAGAACATCATCATCAATTTTAATGCTATTATCAAACATATAATCAATGTGAAATTTAGATATTTTAAATTGTCTCTTTAATGAAACTGTCCCCTCAATCTCACCAATATGAGCTTGATATCTTGCAAAACCTAATTCATAATCATAAAGCATGCTCGAAATTGGTGCACGCCAATCATAAATTAATATCTCATTGGTTTCATCATCAATAAATGTTGAAATTCCTATATAAATATTTTCTGGATCAGCCCTATCTTCTTCAATAAAATCTATTCTAGCAAAGTATGGTGACAAAATTAATCTTTCTAACTTTCGTACCACCTGTTGAGTAATATGATGCTTACTTTCTTCAATAACTATAGTATCCATATATTGTTTAGCATCAATGGCTTCCTCTAGATTACCAATAGAATGATTCGCATTTTCCCACATAGCTTTTCTTATGGAAATAACATCTCTTCTAAAAGAATCCATTTCACATTTTCTTTCATTCAATTCTTCTTTAACTTTCTCATAAACATTGCTCACTCTTTCCTCTTCATGCTTCCACTCATTTTTACTAATTACCATTGAATACATCCCCCCTGAATTTTTTCAGAAATCCTCTAAAAAAATCTCACAAATCCCTTGACAATAAATCTGTTTTATGATATTATTACATTGGGAGTAGTGTACTTTGTTAAAAATAGCTACTCGCTTTTTTATTTTAGCACATATTTATTTTAATGTCAATAACAAAACGCCCCATCATAGATGTTATCTAAGATGGGGCGTTTATTAATACTTTATACTAAATTGCTTTAGTTGATCAATAAACTCTTCTATGTCTTCTGTAGATGTATCAAAAGAAGTGACCATCCTTACTAAATTTGTCTCTTCATCCGTTATATATAGATAACATTTATCTTGCAAAGTTTTAATCCATTCACCTGGAAATTCTGCAAATATAATATTTGATTGAACTTCAACAGTTAATTTTATTTCTGGAAATGTTTTAAGTTTTGTTTCTAACAATTTAGCCATACTATTCGCTGCTTCTGCATTTTCTCTCCATAAATCATTTTCAAGATATGCAATAAACTGTGACGATATATAACGCATCTTAGAAATAAGTTGCATACCTTGTTTTCTAAAATATTTTAAATATTTACTAACTTCAGGATTAAAAGAAATAATTGCTTCTCCAAACATCATACCATTTTTTGTCCCCCCAAAAGATAACATATCAACCCCTGTATCTGTAATCATTTCTTTCAAGCTCACTCCTAAATACACTGCTGCGTTGCTAATTCTTGCTCCATCTACATGTAAAAATAAATTATTTCCATGCGCAAAATCTGACAAAACTTTTATCTCTTCAACTGAATAAACAGTTCCTACTTCTGTAGCTTGAGTTATTGAAATTACTCTCGGTTGAGTTTCATGTTCATCACCAATAGCATGTAGAAATTTTTTAACATCGTCCACACTAATTTTACCATTATCATTAGGAGTATAAAGGATTTTTGAACCAGTTATTCTTTCCAAGGCTCCACATTCATGTACGTTAATATGTGCTGTATCAGCACATATTACACTTTCAAAAGATCTTAATAAACAACTTAAACCAAGTACATTGGCACCAGTCCCATTTGCTACGAAATATACATCAACATCTTTTTCAAAAACTTGCACGAATTTTTCTATGGCCTTTTTTGTATAAATATCATTACCATAAGGTAATTCATGCTCGGTATTACACTCTTTAATCGCCTCTAAAATTTTTGGATGTACTCCTGATGCATTATCGCTAAGAAACATTTTCATTGCTATAATTCCTCCTTGCTTTTTAAACTATTTATCTTTTGAGTTAAGACCCCCACTTCTATAAGTGGTGGGAATTGTTTTAATCTTCAGTGGGGGTAGAATCCCCTACTGAAGCCCCGATGTTCAGCTTTAGCTGGACGAGTTCACTCTTCTAACTCTGCAAAACTCGTTTTATTCTCCATTTCCCTTGCTTATAAGCTATAACTATTACCAGCAATTCAACTAACTCAGCTACTAAATAACCAACCCAGATTATAGTTATTGGTAACTTGAATATGTATACAGCTATATAAAGAAACGGTATCTGAAACCCCCATCTTGAAATAACGCTGGATAGTAAAAATGGTAGATTATATCCTGAACCCGTAAATACAGTTGCCAGACCAAATAATATTCCTAATCCTATCATACCAGGCATAACAATCCTTAACATTCCTACCCCCATATTAATAACATTCGCTTCATCTACAAAAATGCCGAAGATTTCCTTAGAAAAAGCAAATACAATTATATTAACAAAAAGCATCATATACATTCCAATTTTGGCTGCCACCTTAGATGTCTTTTCGGCTCGTTCTATATTATTAACACCAAGATTCTGCCCTACAATCGTACTACCTCCCATACTAAAACCAAGTAATGGCATAAAAGCAAGTCCAAACAATCTATTTCCTATACCTGCTGTCGCTATAGCTGCTGTCCCATATAAAGCTACCATTTTTAATATAATAAACCCTGACATATTCCGAAATAGTGCTTCAACTCCGGCGGGAAGCCCGATAGTAATTAATTGTATATCTATTTTTTTATCTAATCTAAATAATCCTCTCAAAGAAATTTTGACATTGCTTTTACCAGAGAGAAGAAACCAAAAACCTAGCAGGAATGCTATAGTTATACTGATCACTGTAGCAAGAGCTGCTCCATAAACACCTAGCCCAAGCCCTGGAATACCGATAAACGGCACCTTTTCAAAGATAAATATTGGATCCAATATTAGATTTAAAAGCGCAGATGTAAACATAATGTACATAGGCTTCTTTGCATCCCCTATACATCTAAGAGCAGTATTTACAGAAAATGAAGAAAACATAAGCGGTAAAAAGAATATTCGTAGATATCCGTAATCTAGAGCATACTTATATACCAGTGGATCAGTGCTAAAAAACTTTATAAGCGGCTTTAAAGTTAAAAAGAGTAATACTCCCGCTAATATAGCTACCAATGCCTTAAAAGTCAATGTTTGTTCTATTACTCTTTTTGTTTTCTCCTTGTTATTCGCTCCATAGCTTTGAGAGATCAAAGAAACTGAGCTAGTACCAATAATTTCATTTAAAACTTCTACCACCCAAAATATCGTAGCAAATACTGTAACGGCAGCAACCGCTTTACCAGATATCCGCCCTATCCATATCATATCTACAACATCATATAATGTTTGTGCCATAAAACCTAGCATTGTCGGAATAGACACATATACTAAATTTTTTGTTATGCTGCCTTGTGTTAGATCTCGTTGCATAAAAACCTCCTTGAAAAATTAATTCACTCATATTATCTATTCATTATAAAATAATATTTTCCTTTAATAATTACTTTAAACTCCACTTTTGCTGTTGATTTTATTGCAAATAAATATATAATTAAACATAGAAGAATAATGTCATTCACTGACATGAAGTCGAGGGAAGAACTTGTGACTAAATTTTATTTTTTGGAGGTTATTATGATAAAAATTATATCTGATTCAACATGTGATTTATCTCAGGAAATAGTTGAAAAATATGATATTAGCTTAGCACCTTTAACCATTAATATAGAAGGGACGGTGTACAAGGATAGAATAGATATTACGCCTGATGAATTCTACACTATTATTGAGAACTTAGCTAAAGAACCAACCACTGCAATGCCAAGTCCAACTGAATATTCAAATATAATAAATCAAGCAATTCAAGATGGTTACACAGAGATACTATGTATTTGTATGTCCAGCGGTACAAGTGCTGCTTATCAATCTGCTGTAATCGCTAAGGATTATTTCTTTGAGAAAAATCCAAACTCAACTATTAAGATTTATGTTGTAGATTCAAAAGGCATGAGTCACGGTAGCGGGTGGTTAATACTTAAAAGTGCTCGATTAAGAGAGCAAGGTGCTACATTTAAAGAATTAATAGAATTTAATGAGACATATAAAACAAATGTAAAGCATTTTCTTTCTGTAGATGATTTAGATCATTTAGTCAAAAGTGGCAGACTTACTAATAGTAGTGCTTTTATAGGTAAAATTCTAAAGGTTAAGCCGATAATGTCAATGAAAAAAGGAAAAGGAGCAATTGTTGCTAAAGAGAGAGGACGCAAAAAGATACTTAAACATTACGTTGATGAGTTTATTAAGAGAAACGATAGGGATATTACGGATTTTATCATAATTGGGTATACCTCAGATATAAAGATTGCAGAAAATTTAAAAAATAAAATTATAAATGAGACAGATTTTACAGGTGAAATATTTATTATGCAAATGGGTGTTGCAGTTGGAACTCATGTTGGATTGGGTGCTATTTCTATGTACTTCATTGAAAAAGGCCAAAAGAAAGACAATTTATTAATAAACGAAGTTCATGGGCTTATTAAAAAGAAAAATGAATTATTAGAAAAAATAAAGCATTATAAATAAACATCTAGATAATATAGCACGGTGCCATAATTGTACTTATGACACCGTGTCTTTAGTCTTACAAATAATTCACGAGTATAATCAAAATCGTCACCATCACGCCATAATTCCGTTTCTGAATCTCCTTTTGTGATATTCCATGTTTTTTTTTCGTTTATATAAAATACCGGTGAAGCTGTGCTAACCCATGTCTTATAAGAATTAGAACATCTCTTTCTAGTCTCAATTCGTACCACATGAACCATAAACCATAGTTCATTACCTCTACGCTGTACAGAACAAAGTCGTAAACTTTTTAAGAAAGAAAGTTTCTCGTTTAATTCAAAATCACTTTTTCGTTTTATTAAAGCGTTATCTAAATCAGTTAAAGTATTAGCCAATGTTTGCTGGCAAAAAATAAATACAAATAAGCAAATCAAGATAGTTATGTGGACTTGAACCTTTCTCGTTTTAAATCCCTCTTATATATAAAATATTTATATATAAGTTATTCGACCTAATTTTTGGATATTCCTTTTTTGTGATAATAAAAATCAGTCATTTTTACTCAGCTCAACCATATCAAAATAAGATTGATCAAAGAATCAATTTCTTTGATCTTTTAAATTTAATACTGAATAATAGAAATCCAATAACAACAGCAGATAGAGCAAATAGAAGAATCCTTGTTTCTTATATAAAAGTGAAACGACCAGCATAATACTAGTCGTTTTTGTTTTGAGAAGCAAGAGTAAATCTTTACCCCTGAGCAATATTTTGATTATTTTTTCTGCTTTCTAAATACTCATGTAATTCAATTTGAAGTTCTTCAGAACGTTTAAATATAACAATTGGATCAGCTTTTTTTAAGCTAACGGTTATAGTGTCTAGTTTATCTTCAGAATCAAAATAATAGAAAAATACTCCTTCGCCTTCATCTTCAATATCGCATTTTAATTCACAAATAATTCCTTGATCTCCCTTATAATAATTAATATATTCGTAGTTCGGCAACTTAATATTATCTAGTAAATTATACGGAGTAACAATAGGAGAAAATAGTAAGTCATAAATTTGTTTAAATTTATCCATTGAATAATCACCTCTTCATGGCTATTATACATGTTTTTTAGGAAATATTCAAATAACTCTCTAAAACTTTTTCAACATACTTTTTAACTTCAGGAATGTATTGATAAGCGTTATCATAGTCTATGTCAGACCAGTCACTTCTTGGTTTATTAATCTTATAGCGCAGGTTTTCATTGAAGTATATAGCTAACATAGCAGCATTGTTTTTATCATCTTGAGTGATCCAACTATATCTACCCCTAAATAA
The DNA here is from genome assembly GCA_030627905.1 of Halanaerobiales bacterium. Classification (GTDB taxonomy): domain Bacteria; phylum Bacillota; class Halanaerobiia; order DY22613; family DY22613; genus JAGMES01. The sequence continues at coordinate 12,971 of DAOVRZ010000039.1, read as the reverse complement.
CTTGCACTTTTTTAAGTTATTAGATTCATTTTTTATGTCATATCTTACTAATAATTCAGGAACGAGTTCTGAACGAATTATTCTATCTATTCCCTTATATTTTCTAGTGAAAAATGCATCAGGACGTTTTATAGATGATGGGCTACTTTTAATTTGTTTTAAAAATTTCTTTGCTTCGTCTTCGTCAATATTATATAAAGATTTTAAGTGATTAATCATCTCTAAGTCTTTAGCATAATTTTCATCTCGTTGTCTAATAAGATTCGTAGTCAAGAAAGTATCCCCGATAATTGTACCGTTTCCTATTTCATTGACTTGCCCAATGCTTTTATCGTAATCATTAATTTTACCCTTAGACTTTGTTTTTTTAGTTTTATCGCCAACATGAATACCAGATCCAGAAGTGCCTTCATCCTTATCCATAAAGTCTTTTATTATTATAGCTTCTTCCATTTGGTTTTTATAATATTCCCAGAATTCATCTAAGAACAAGTCTTTATGAGAGACTATTTCACCAATGTTATCCTCGGGTCGTTTTCCTTCATCAAAAGGAATTATACGCAAAATGCGACCTATAAATTGTGCATAAGGCAAAGCATTCCTAAAAGGTCTAAATATAGCTGCAACTGATAAATAAGGATGATCATAACCTTCTCCTAACATTGCAACATGTACAACAACTTTTACTCGATGATTTTCAATATCTTTAAGAGTATTTTTTTTATCTGCTTTTTTAAGTTCACTATGAACAATAGCTGTGGGATAACCTTTTGATTCGTAGAGGTCTTTGATTTGTTTTGCATGATATATGCTACAAGCTACTGCAATGATTTTATGGTGAACTTCATTACCATCAGAAAGTTTTTCTTCTAATTTATTAATACTAATGTCTACAATTTTTTCTGAACATTCTAAAGAATATGCCACTGATCTACTTATCCATTCTTTTGGCTTAAGATTCATAGATAAAATTTCGTCTTTAGTATATTTGATAGCATCATTCTCGTCAATTGTAAAGTAAAGTTCGTCAGGTACATATGTAAAGTTATTTAAAGATTTTACATAATTAGCAGCCATTGCTTGACTTAATTTAAAAGTAAAAACTGGTTTTCCCCAGATAGCTACGTTATCAGAGCGAGTTGGTGTCCCTGTTAATTTTACAACTTTAGCGGAAGAAAAATATTGTACTGTATCAACCCAAGTATCTGCGACTGAATGATGCGCTTCGTCAATAATGATCATATCAAAAAAATCAGGTGGTACTCTCTTTATTAAAGAAGATTGTAAACGCTTTTGAAGTTTTTGAATATTAACAATTACAACACTTGCTGCTTCAAGCCATTCTTGTCTTGTAGATCTTCCCCCAAATTCTATTAGGCAAGGAAGATCGTCGTATTTATCAAAGACATTTCTCATTAACCAAAAATTACCCGGGTGGTCAGGATCTAAAGAATCTAATACGGCATCTTTTATAACAATTTGAGGGGTGATAATTAAAGTACGTCCTTTGCAAATATGAAAAGGGAGCAACCCCATAAGACCTGTTTTACCTACACCAGTAGGAAGTATAACAACTGCATCTTGGGTGTTTTGCTTAACTACAAAATGATCATAAACGCTGGCGTAAGCATCAATTTGTGGTTCTCTAAGCTCTTCATTATCATAGATTAAAGGTTCAGCAGTTAAAAAATAATTTGGATTATACGGTAATTCCAAAAAAACAACCTCCTTCTATTACGTAATAAAAGTTTTTAAAAAAATTCACCTCTCTTTTTTCAGAAAATTAGCACAACGCATTTACTTAGACATTACACTTCAATTAACCTTTGAAAAATTAATAAAAATGTTATAATTTAATGAATTCATGTTTTCACCTTCTTGTCAGAATTTATGTTACATGAAAATAATAATTTTCTGCTTTATTTTCTTAATTGGTTATTATTATATTTATTATACATGACAAAATTAATTTTTTCAACATTATTTTTAATTTAGTATATTTTTTAGTAAAAATAATAAAAAGAACTCCCTTTTGGTTAGATAAAATCCATCCAAAAAAGGAGTTCTCTATTCATCAAAAATTCATGTTTCCTACCACACATTCAATATAAAAAACTTCAAATACAGTGATTCCTCATGATTCCAAAGATACGGATGATCTTTAGCCTGTGTTCTATATTCTACTTCTCGAATAGTTTTCTTTCCGTCAAAAGCTGCTTCCTGAAGCATCTCTCTAAATAATTGAGGATACATATAATGAGAACAGGATGCTGTCACTAAAAAACCACCTGGTTTTACAAGCTTAAATCCCCGTAAATTTATTTCCTTATAACCTCTATATGCACTTTTGATTTTTCTAGCTGACTTAGTAAAGGCAGGAGGGTCTAGGATCACCACATCAAATTGTTTACCTTCTTTTTCATACTCTCTCAGCAAATCAAATGCATTGGCACAAACAAAATCAATTTTTCCCTCCATATTATTTAAAACCACATTTTTCTTAGCGGTTTCTATGGCACGTTCTGAAATGTCAACAGCTGTTACATGTTTTGCTCCAAAATATGCAGCATGGAGAGCAAAGGAACCCGTGTGACAAAAACAATCCAATACAGTTGCATCTTTCACTATATCTTTAATAGCCAAACGATTCTCTCTCTGATCCAAAAAATAACCCGTTTTCTGACCATTTTCAATATCTACAAACATTTTCACACCATTTTCATTGATAATGGTATGAGGTTCAAAGCTTCCCTTTAAAAATCCTTTTCTTTCTTCTAATCCTTCTAGTAATCTAACCGTATTATCATTTCTCTCGTAAATTCCTTCTGGTTCAATTATTTCGTCTAAAATTTTAATAATTATATCTTTGTATTTGTCAATACCATAAGTCAGTATCTGAACAGAAAGATAATTATTAAATTTATCTACTACTAGACCAGGTAATTCATCTGCTTCCCCAAAAATCACCCTACAGCTATCTATATCAACAACTTTTTTTCTATACTCCCAAGCTCTTTTTATTCTTCTTCTAAAAAATTCTTCATTAATTTCTTCAGATTTATCTCTCGTCAAAATCCTAATTATAATAAGAGATTTAGGATTGATATAACCTTTTCCAATAAATTTTTCTTTAGGATTATAGACTTCTACAATATCACCTTGAATATATTCCCCTACTATTTTATCTATTTCATTTTTATAAACCCAGGGATGTCCTTTCTCTACTCTCTTCTTTATATTTTTCCTTAAGTACACTTTTGCCATAAACCTACTTCCTTTCTGGCATCAATATTATCTGTTATCTAGATTATACATGCTGTGAATATTATACCACAAAAAAACCAAAACAATAAAGCAAGTCTTGCTTATAGTGAATAAAAACAAACTGCCCAGATATGATATCTGAGCAGTCAGTCATTTGAACAAATTATTCTTGAATATTCTAGCAAGAAATTTCTCTGTTAGTCGTTTTTAAGTTTTCTCGTTTAAACACCCCATAATATGCAATAAATGCTGCCGCCAAATATGCTACGGTTTTTGGAATCATAAGCGCTCCAATAATAGGAGTTTTATGTGCAAATAATACAACTGGAGTATAAAAACCAAACGAAATTAAAATCATAATACCAATCCACTTAAATGTTTTATCTTTTGCTTTTAAGGCACTACTTAAAATGAGATAATCAGCACCCAATCCTAAAATCCAGAAAGGTATATTTCTATATATTGCCCAATCAAACGGTGCACTCATACTTCCCCATTGATTACCTGGTAATGCTAAAATTATTAATCTAATCAGTGCACAACCAAATAATAAATAAGTAAAGTTATTAAATTTCTTATCAAAACGAAGCTTCCAAACAATTATAAAAAAACAATAGAATATTGTAAGTGTCACGGAAGTTGCAAATTTACCCATTCCCACAAATAAAGCATTAGCTGCAATTCCACCTTTTAAATATGCTATCACTCTAAAACCAACATGACCAGTATCACCTATTGCTAATAAAGCAAAAGTCCATGCAACTGTTTTAGTAAATCTTATATTCTTTGAATCTAAACTATTAAACATTTTATATACAAGACCCCATAAAAAAACCATATAAGCAATATTAAATACCATTTCAAAAATATCTTTTATCTCCATATTTATCATCACTCTCTCTCCTTTTCTTTTATCTGCATCAAAGATGCCTTGATTTCCTTTAAACCTTCAATCATTTCCTCTACCCGATTATCAGAAAGCCCTGCTACCACACTTCCGATCTCCTGTCTCACTTTCATTCTAATTTGTTGCATTTGCTCAATGGCTGTTTCTGTTAAATAAATACGCAAAATTCGCTGATCAGAAGGATCTGGTCTTTTTTCAACCCACCCTTGTTGACTGAGCTCCACTATAGTCTTAGAAACGTGTGATTTAGCAATACTTGCTCTCCGGGCAATTTCACTGATTATAATACCAGGATTCCGCTTGATCTGTCCGATAATGAGCATAGTTGAGATAGTGAAATTATACTCCATGAACACTTTTCTCATATGTTCCTCAAACCCTTTATTCACTTCATGGAGCAAATCTAACAATATTTCTTGTTGTAATGACGTAACACTCACCCCCTCATTATTAACAAAGTAATTCTTATAAAATAATAATTGTTCTATAAAGAACGTTCTTTATAGAACAATTATACACCCTATTATCAAAACCGTCAAGTCCTTCGAGACTATCTTAATAATCAAATGAATTAATATCCAAAATCGCCTAAATAAAAAACAAGCATAGATATTTTATCTATGCTTGTTTTTTACTCTAAAGTAACCAGAGAGTTAATTTTTTTAATTAAATTTTTCATCACTCAGCTAACTCTAAAGCTATTTCTATCATATCAGTAAATGTTTTTTCTCTTTCTTCAGAAGTAGTAAGTTCACCAGATACTAAAGAATCACTCACTGTTAAGATCGATAAAGCATTTACTTTAAATTTTGCAGCTAAAGTGTACAGTTCCGCTGTTTCCATTTCTACAGCCAATACTCCAAATTTGCTCCAAAGTTTCCAAGCCTCTGTGTCATCATTGTAGAAAAGATCAGCACTAAAAACATTCCCCGCCTTTACATTAACCCCTTTGCTTATCGCTACATCATATGCCTTTTTAAGAAGTTTAAAACTTGCAGTAGGAGCATAATCTTTTCCATTAAATCTCAACTCATTTAGCTTAGAATCAGTTGATGCACTCATTGCCAAAATAATATCTCGCACTTTTACATCTTCCTGCATACCACCACAGGAACCCACTCTTATTAAATTTTCTACACCATAACTAGAAATTAATTCATTTACGTAAATCGAAAGAGAAGGTAAGCCCATACCGGTTCCTTGAACCGAAACTCTTTTACCTTTATAAGTACCTGTAAAACCATACATTCCTCTTACTTTGTTGTAGCAAACATAATCTTCTAGAAAATTTTCAGCAATAAACTTTGCTCTAAGAGGATCTCCAGGTAACAATATCGTCTTTGCGATTTCACCTTGTTTTGCTTCAATATGAATACTCATTTTCAAACCCCCCCACTTAAAGAATGTTTTCCATTTCAAAATCGTTGATAAAAAAGAACAAGTATATAAACTATTAGCTAAAACTTTAAGATTTCCTTCTTGCGGTTGATATTTTATCGTTTAAATGTTATATCAGTCCTCTGTACATAAATTCCATTACAACTTCAACAAATTAACTATAATGCTTCTCCAAAATTTCAACAATTCGCTCCAGATACCCATTCATTTTCTCAAATTGATTAGAAATATTTTCTAACACCTTTTCTTTTTCACCGCTTACATAAGATTCTTCCATGAAACACGAGATAGATTGGTCTAAAATTTGAGCTATTTTATTTATTTTAGCTACAGGCAAAGGTTTATCTCCTGATTCATAGTACGAATAAGCAGGTTGACTAATACCCAATAGTTTAGCCATCTCTCCCTGAGTATGTCCTGCCTCCTTACGGGCCAGAGCAATTCGTTTCTTAATAGTTTGTAAATCATTTTGACACATTGTATTCTCCTCCTTTGATGTAATATAACTATATATAAGTATTTATAACCTTATTATAACTTACAGAAAAACAATTGTCAACACTCTATTTCTGGTGGTTTAACCTTCAGTAGTTCCTATGAAATTACCACTAACAATTATACGGTTCACCGTGCTTATCTAAATAGAAAATTTTTAAATGAACAGTTTTTCACTCCTTCGTATTATATAAATCCAATAGAATAATATATCTCTCACCAGCAAACAATAATAACAGGTGGTGATAATATGAAATGGTTTACTGGTCATAAAATAATCAAAGATCAGGATGGTTATATAGTTGTATTATTTTTGGATCAACAATTAAGTGAATTTTCACAAGAATTTTATGAAACACAAAAAGGAAAAGAAGAAAACTTAAAAAAAGGAATCCAAGAATATATTGCAGAGAAGTTACCGATTCTTAAAGTAAAGACAGTTAAGATTATGCTTGGTTCATTACTAATAGCTTCACTTCCTTTGAGTTCTATTAATGCTTCAGCTAGCACAGCCCTCAATAGAAACCAGGTACAAGCTTATACGACTACATATACAGTTAAATCTGGTGATACCCTTTTCAAAATTGCAAACAAATTCGACACAACCGTTGCTCAATTAAAATCAATCAATGGATTAACCGGTAATCTAATCTACATAGGACAACTATTAAAGATTTCACCACAGCAACAAGATACTTATACTGTGAAGCCAGGAGATTCGTTATTTAATATTGCAAACCAATTTGGCACAACAGTCGCTCAATTAAAATCAATCAATGGATTAACCAGTAATCTAATCTATGTAGGGCAGCACTTAAAAATTTCAAAACAACAACAGAGTACATATATTGTGAAGCCAGGAGACACATTATTTAATATTGCAAGACAATACAATATAACGATCGAACAATTGAAGATTGTCAACTTAGTAACCAATAATACGATTTATATTGGACAAACTTTACGTATTCCAAATAAAGATAACATCATTCCGTCTAACCCACGCAATGCTTTAGTATTAGTGAATAAAAAAAATAACCTACCTTCAGATTATGTTCCAGAAAATCTTGTGGTACCAAATGTTCCATTTCCTTTTAAAGAATTTAATCCTAAAAAATTGATGAGGCAAGATGCTGCATTAGCTCTTGAAGAACTGTTTGGAAAAGCAAAGCAGAATAACATTGACTTGTATGCCACTTCTGGTTATCGTTCATATGAACGTCAAGAAGCAATATTTACTGCAAATGTTATGACATATGGAACGGAAAGAGCCAATCAATTTAGTGCCAAACCAGGAGAAAGTGAGCATCAAACTGGACTTGCAATGGATGTGACCAGTCCAACAGTAAATTTCCATTTAACACAATATTTTGGAGAAACAAAAGAAGGAAAATGGCTTGAAGAGAATGCTCATCAATTTGGATTTATTATACGTTATTTAAAAGGAAAAGAGCACATTACAGGATATCAATATGAACCATGGCATCTTCGTTATGTTGGGATAGAGAATGCAAAAAAGATTGCGTATCAAAACATAACATTAGAAGAATACTTAAGTTAAACTTAAAAAGACTCTCAAGAAAATTCCTTGAGAGTCTTTTTTGTCTTCATTCCGCTAGTCTATATTATCATTTACATACTTCACAATATTATCAACTTGATTATCCTTTAATCCTAAGTCATAAGAGAAATTTTAACATATTTATTTTGATGTCTCTATGATAAACTCCTTCTTCTAAGGAAAATCCTAAATCACTCAAGCAATGATTTATTCTATCAGCAAATTCTCTCCGATTCATCCCTTCTGATGGAATGAAAAGGAAATATCAAGAAAGCCCTGAGTATGTAAAATTTACACATTCATCAGGGCTTTTTCTTAATAAGTTTTCCTCATCTAAAAATAAAAGGTATATGCACATTTACACATACCTTTTATTCTTAGAAATTTTCTCGATTGCCTGTTTCCATATAAATTACTCTCTCACAAATATTTGTTGCATGATCAGCAATTCTTTCAAGATAACGACCAACAAACAATAAATAAGTTGCTTGATTTATTATAGTTGGATCAGCCATCATAAATGTCAGCAATTCGCGAAATATTTGATCATTCAAAATATCTACTTCTTCATCCTGTTTAGCTGTCTCTCGTGCTAAATTTGGGTCTTGATTAACAAAAGCATTTAAACTCTGGTGTACCATTAACCGAGCTAAATCTGCCATGCGAGGAATATCAATTAATGGTTTGATTAAAGGTTCTTCCCCAATCTTCTGCACAATCCGAGCAATATTACAGGCATTATCACCGATTCTTTCTAAATCCGTAATGATCTTAGTAATCATTCCAATAGTACGCAAATCTTTAGCAACTGGTTGCTGAAGAGCAATTAAGCGAATACACTTCTCTTCAATCTTTACTTCATACTCGTCAATTCGCTCATCTTCTTCATTAACAAGTTTTGCAACCTCCAAATTTTGCTCAGCTAATGCTTTAACTGCTTTATGAATAGCTTCTTCCACATATGAACCCATTTTTAGCATTTCTTCTTTTAATGCTTTGAGTTCTTCATCAAAACTTCTACGTGGCACTATACTCACTCCTTCCCACATGTCCACTTTATTTACAGGTTCTTGATCTTTTGCCATAAATCTATTCACCTGCTTTATAAACATTATATCACATTCTCTACGTTTTTTTAACCTTTTCTTAACATTTTTATCCAAAACGACCAGTAATGTAATCCTCAGTTCTCTGATCTGCTGGTCTTTCAAAAATCACCCCCGTCTCGTTATATTCTACAATCTCTCCCATTAAGAAAAAAGCTGTATAATCAGAAACACGAGCTGCTTGCTGCATGTTATGGGTTACAATTACTATTGTATAGTTCTCACGTAAAATATCAATCAATTCTTCTATTCTTCCAGTAGCAATAGGGTCTAAAGCAGATGCAGGTTCATCCATTAAAATAATCTCTGGTTTTACTGCTAAAGCTCTTGCAATACACAATCTCTGTTGCTGACCACCAGAAAGACCTATAGCAGAATCATGTAGACGATCTTTCACCTCATCCCATAGCGCACTAGCTTTTAAACTTTCTTCCACAATTCCATCCAATTCATCTCGTTTTTTGATACCATGAATACGTGGACCATAAGCTATATTGTCGTAAACTGATTTTGGAAATGGATTGGGACGTTGAAAAACCATACCCACACGTTTTCTAAGATCGACTATATCTATATCTTTCTGATATATATCCTGACCATCAATTGCTATATTTCCTTTTACACTTGCTCCTTCGATCAGATCATTCATCCGATTTATCGTTCTAAGAAAAGTTGATTTACCACAACCAGACGGACCGATCAATGCAGTAACACGATTTTTATAGGCATCAAGTGAGATATTTTTCAAAGCATGAAAACTACCATAGTAAAAATTTAAATTTGACACTTTAATTTTTGTTATTCCATTATTAGAGATGTTCATTTTATTCCACCACCTTCAATTTGTTTAACACCTTATTTAAATCTCTTCCTAAATCTATACCGAATAATAATAGCAATTAAATTCATTAGTAAAACTAGTGTAATCAATACAAGAGCTGTACCATATGCTAGGGGCCGTACTTGCATAATCGAGTGATGCTGAGTAGACATAACATATAGATGATATGGTAATGCCATAAACTGACTCTTGATACTGTTGGGCAAAAATGGTAAGAAGAAAGCAGCACCTGTAAAAATAATTGGTGCAGTTTCTCCAGTAGCCCTGGAAAGTCCTAGAATCGCTCCTGTCATCATGCCTGGAGTTGCTGAGGGTAAAACATTAGTCTTAATGGTCTGCCACTTAGTAGCCCCCAGAGCTAGTGCTCCTTCTCTGTATGACTTTGGTACTGTCTTCAAAGCTTCCTCACTTGCAGTGATTACTACAGGCAAAGTCATCAATCCCAATGTCATTCCTGCAGAGAGAAGAGAAAAACCAAACTTCAAAGACTCAACAAATACTGCTACTCCAAATAAACCATATACTATTGAAGGAACCCCTGAAAGATTCCTAATCGCCATACGAATAATACGAGTAAGCCTACCCTGCTTTGCATATTCAGTTAGATAAATCGCGGCAGAGATCCCTACAGGGATAGCCAGTAATGCGGTTATAAAAGTTACATAAATAGTTCCAACAATCGCAGGAAAGATTCCACCTTCAGTCATTCGATTCTTAGGAGCTTTAGTTAAAAACTCCCAACTGATGACACCAAACCCTTTTGAAAAAATATCAAATAAAATTATACCCAAAATAGCTACCACTACTATCATAGCAAATCTTAATAACCCAAAACCGATTTTTTCATTTACTTCACGCATATCCTTTTTTCCCAACTTACTCCACCTCCTGATACTTTTGAAGAATAAGATCAGAAAATAAATTCACCACAAAAGTCATCATAAATAATACTAGACCAATTGCAAAAAGAGAATGAAAATGAGTAGAATAATACGGTACTTCCCCTAATTCAATAGCAATCGTTGAAGTCATTGTCCGTACTGAAAAAGTAAATCCTTTAGGAAATGCTGGTGCGTTCCCTGTTGCCATTAAAACTGTCATCGTTTCTCCAATGGCCCGACCCATACCTAACATAACTGATGCTATAATCCCAGAAAGAGCAGCAGGAATCGTAACTGTAATCAATGTTTGCCAGCGATTTGCTCCTAAAGCTAAAGAAGCTTTTTTATATTCAATCGGTACCGAGGAAATAGCATCCTCTGATATTGAAATTATCGTAGGTAGTGCCATGATACTTAATAGAAGAGAACCATTAATTCCATTTAAGCCGTTTGTAGTTCCAAAAATTTTAGCAATCACAGGTCCAAGAACTACAATTCCGATAAAACCAATTACTACAGAAGGAATACCTGCTAGAATTTCTACAATTGGTTTAACTACTTCCCGAAATCTAGGTGAAGCAACTTCGGCTAAATAAGCCGCACAACCAATACCTAATGGAACTGCAATAACCATCGCCCCAAAAGTCACCATCAGTGTACTAACAACCATAGAAAGTATTCCATATTCTGCTCCATTCCAACCTGTAGGATTCCAGGTCTTCGTTCCTAAAAACTCTTTAAGACTAATTTCTTTAAAAAAAGGTATAGCATTGATTAACAATAAATAAAATATTCCCAACAATACAAAAATCGCTAGGAGTCCATTAACTAAAAAGAAATATTTAATACATGTTTCTTTCCAATTTTTTAATTGCCTTGCACGCTTTCGCGCAACAAAACTAGTCTCATAACTAACCACGTAAAATCCCTCCTTTTTTATTAATCTGCAAGCAGCTTTTGTTAACAACTTTCGGAAGGACTTTTAACTCCAACCACAGAAAATCTTATAAAAGTATCTACTCTGACTTGCAGAAGATTGGGAACATAAACCCTTCCAAAAATGTTGTTAAACATGGGGAAAAACCTGACTTTTGGGAAGGATCAGGCCTTTCCTGATAGTGGTAGTTGGGTTTATCAGGGAAAATATTTATAAACTTATCTTTTGAGATAAGACCCCCACTTCTATAAGTGGTGGGAATTGTTTTTAATCTTCAGTGGGGGTAGAATCCCCCACTGAAGCCCCAATGTTCAGCTTTAGCTGGACGAGTTCACTTTAAATTTTCAGCATTTTGAGCTGCATAGTTAGCAGGAGTTACAAAGAAACCTTCTGCTTCAACAATTTTTTGACCTTCTTCACTTAATACAAACTCGATCCAATCTCTAGCAACGCCTTCAGGTGTACCATTACTATATTGGAAAAGAGGACGAGCTACAGGATAGTCACCAGCTATTACAGCAGCAGTATTAAGTGGACTATAAGCCTTAGAATTTGCATCCTTGCTAACTGCCATAACATTTAATCCAGGAATTTCATTTCCTTTGTCATCTTTTACATATGAAACTCCTACATAACCGATTCCAGATTTATCAGCTTTAACAGCTTCAACAATTTGAGCGTTACCATTCATTCTCATCATGTTAGCTGAGTAATCACCTTTTAATACAAATTCCTGTACAAAGCCATACGTTCCAGAATTACTTTGACGACCGTAAAGAACAATTGACCAATCTTCTCCTCCAAATTCTTTCCAATTTGTGATCTCACCGCGGTAAATCGCACCTAATTGTTCTAAACTCAATCCTTTAACAGGACTATTTTCATTGACGATAAAGGATACTCCATCCATTCCGATAACAAATTCTACAGGAGTTACTCCGCGTTCTTGTGCTTGCTTAATCTCTTTATCTTTAATCGCACGAGACGCATCAGCTATATCAATTTGACCATTAATCAGGGCTGCGATACCTGTTCCTGAACCGCCACCTGTAACTGAAACTGCAACCTTTGGACGATCTTCCATGTAATGTTCTGCAAGAATTTGTGCGAGATTTACAATTGTATCTGAACCTTTAATCTGTAGATAACCGGAAAGATTTTTATTGCTGTCTTTATCCCATACAGATAAATTTCCACTTGCTACAAAGATTCCTCCAACAACTAGCAATAAAGCTACTGCTAAACTCATACCCTTTTTCAATGTCATCAAAAATTCCTCCCTTATGGATCGTTGTAATTTTTGCTTGCAAGGTAATTGTATCAGATCTTTGTTAAAACCAAATGATTAGTTTGTTAATAAATATAATGTTGTTGTTAAATAAATGTTAAAGAAAAAAATCCTGAAACTGGGCATCACGTCTTACGTTCTGCACAATTTCAGGTTGGGTCGAAAGATGGCGCGGTAGCAGAAGCCCCGTTTCCATCTCCCTCCACTAAGAACCGTACGTGAAGTTTTCCCTCATACGGCTCACTCAACTAGAGTTCTTATCGCAGTTTATGATTCCTATCGTGCTGGTTTTG
>DAOVRZ010000163.1:0-7363 GCA_030627905.1 Halanaerobiales bacterium | reverse complement strand
GAGGCTTTGAATAAATTTTGCGAAATCTATAATCTTGACTTTGAATATACAAAGGAAGGGTTGCCTTCTGTAGTTTTGAGATCTTTCTTAAATCGAGTTGAATCAAAAATCAGTGAAAAAATCTATGTATTGATAGATGAATATGATCATTTTGCCAAGGAGTTATTAAGTTTTCAGGTGGAAGTATTTGAGGAAACAATAAGTAAAACAGGTTTTGTTCGCAAATGGTATGAGGTTTTAAAGAATGGAACTGCTACCGGCATAATTGATCGAATTTTTGTTACAGGAGTAAGTCCAATTACTTTAGATAGCCTAACAAGTGGATTTAATATAGCTTCTAACTTGACCCGTGATCCTAATCTTAATGAAATGATGGGATTTACAGAGGCAGAAGTCTTATCATTATTAAAAGATATTGTAGATATGACTGATGTGAATCAATTATTGCCAGAATTAAAAAATTACTATAATGGTTATCTCTTCAATGAGGATGTAGAGCAAAGAGTATTTAATAGTGACATGATCTTATATTATCTAAATACCTATCAAAAGACTAAAAAGCCTCCAAAAGAGCTGGTTGATATTAACATATCCAGTGACTACTCAAAAATGCAAAAACTTTTCACACTGAAAAATCAAAAGCGGAATTATAGGATATTAGAACGTATCTTAAATGATGAACCCCAATTAACAACGATAACAAGAGAATTTAGTCTGGCAAAAGAATTTACCGAAGAGGATTTTTTGTCATTGCTATTTTATTTGGGATTTTTGACGATAGATCGATCAGTTCTGGATATGGTTTATTTGAAAGTACCGAATTATGCGATCAAAGAACTTTATTTTAATTTTTTTACACAGATTATCAAAGAATATACTGAATATGAACTTGAAACGATTGAGATTAAAAAAAGCATAGTAGAGCTTGCTACCAAAGGAGATATAGATGATTTTATTGGTCTGGTTGAGGTAGTTTTAGAAAAACTATCTAATCGGGATTATATTAAATTTGATGAAAAATATATAAAGATTATTATACTAACTTATCTGGGATTAAGTAAGACTTACTATATTAAAAGTGAGTATGAAGCTAATGGTGGATATATTGATATAGCTTTTTTTAGTCGGCTTGGTAAAGAAGAAATTTATGAAGGATTGATTGAGTTAAAGTATATAAAAAAGAATGATTATGAGAAAAAAGGAGATCAATTAGTTGCAGAGATGGTTGAGAATGGTAAGAACCAACTCCTAACTTACAATAAGGCAAAAGAATTACAGGAAAAGAAGAAACTTATGAAATGGGTATTGGTATTTGTGGGTGATAAATGTGTTGAGAAAGTTTTGGTTTAGTATGAGGATTCTGAGTCAGTGTGGCAAAGGGAATCTAGAAAGATTTTTTACGACAATGTAATAAATTCACCTGATGTCACCACAGAAAAGGGTGGCATTTTAAAAGGAGGATCAAAAATGATATTAAAAGAAGAAACTGATATCATTAAACTTGTCAACGAGTTTAAGGAAAAGATTACTGAAGAAAAGTTAAGTCAATATTGGCAGGGCTTTGAGAAATTGCCTTTTGCGTTTTATGATGATAAAAAGGTTTACTTAGCAAATCATAATTGTCCACCAAAAGATTTTTGCCAAAAGGATAAGATATATATTGGTAATTGGAGAAATGAATTTATTGGAAATACTTCAATATATTTCGAAGGTGAGCATGTTGGAATAGTAAACCTTGATTATCTAAAACTTTCGTCACCTTCAGAAAAAATATATTCTCTTCTTATACATGAGATGTTTCATGCACATCAAAGGAAAGTAAACTTTCAACCAGATTATAATGAGATTATGTTCTTGAAATATCCCTTTACCAAAGAAAATTTGACTTTAAGATTTATGGAAAGAAAAGAATTATTAAAGGCAGTTTTTGCAATAGATAAAAAGCTTAAAAATAATGCAATATCAAAATTCATTTCTTTGAGAGAAAAACGAAAAGAACTTATTGGTGATATAATAAAATACGAATTAGGATTAGAGAGTAATGAAGGAACTGCACGATATGTGGAATTTAAAGCATTATCTATGGAAAGTGAATTACCAAAAGAATTTATTCTTTCTTTGTTTGGCGAAAAATTATCAGAATATCCAGATGATTTAGATGGTTTTAGACATAGTTGCTATTCACCTGGAATGTATATCTGTCTTTTGTTAGATTATTTTGCTAGTGATTGGCAGGGTCAATTTTTAAAATCTAAGAAACACTTATATGATTTTTTCTTAGAAAAAGTTGAGTTTGAAAAACTGGAGATTGATATAACTGATTTTAGTTATGCAGAATATTTGGTTAGTAAAAATGAAGAAAAGAAAAGGGACAAATTTAATGAGTTTAATGAAAGTGATGGATATAAACTTATTTTAAAAGGTGAAATGCGAGTAACTGGTTTTAATCCACTGAATGTAACAGCTATAGAGGATAAAATTTTGCATGGAAGCTTTTTAAAAATTCAAGTTGGGAAAAATGATTTTTTTATTAATTGTCCGGTTCTTGCAAATCATACTGAAGAGTTTTGGAATATAACCGAGGCAGTAATTTTTACGACTAAACCTCCTGTAATAGATGGTGAAATGATTGATATAGAAAGTATCGGGTTAGTGTCTGCGAGATTGGATAAGGAAGATGAGATGTATTATATTTATTTGACATAGAAGAAGATCAGCTTAGGTTGGTCTTTTTTTTTATTGCAGAATGTTGAGGAAACAACAATAGTGGCATATTGTGGAGAAGTTTTTATTATGGTGAAGGAAATGTATTGGTTGGTGGAGAAATTATAGTTTATGTTGCCAAACGACAGGTGAGGAGGAAAGTGGACATGGAGTATGTCTATAATGAAGGGGCTATTGTAATAAAGACATTGCAAACCATTGATCAAATGGATGTACCAATTCGAGATTTTTGGTTGAGTGCTGATGCAGTAAGAGGTTCTCTAGTGGCTTTAAATGTTGAAACCGATTCTGATTCAGACTATGTTTTTTATAATGTACTAAAGGAAAAAAATCTCGTTTCTCCTAGACTATTGGATAAATTCCGAGGTACTAATAATTTTAGATTTGCTAATTCTATACCAGATTTAGTAGGAGTTCAGAATGAACCTTTTAAGGAGATTTTTGCAGTAGAGTGTAAGGTTCGCAAAGACCATCGACTTTATAAGCAGATACATCAGATTCGACCATATGTTCATTACACCTGGGCGGCTTTGCCATTGAATTTAGTTGAAAGATATAAATATTTTTTTGAGGAAATGAAAATTGGATATATACCACTTGAAAATGATAACTTAACTGTATTTCAAGAATTCAAGAAACCGCCGCTTTCTTTTCCTTCAATACAAGGGTATTATCCTAAAATTCAACATACAAAAAATCTACTAGCTGAACTTCAAGGGCTAGAGAGGATAGAGTGGACTAAAGATTATTTAGGAGCTCATGTGTTAAGCGGAACTTTGCGAATTAAGGATTTGTTAAAAATATTGAATCATTTGCGACAGAAATTGTATTGGACATGGGGTGAAATAGAATCTTTTGCTACTGCCCAGAACAATCGACTGGCGATTAGGCGTCTACAACTTTTGTCTCAGAGTGGGAATAATTTAACTCTCAGTAATGGAAGTTTGCGAATGGTTTATTTATTAAATGAGGCTTTACCACAAATGCCAGACCAATGTGACAATGAAATGATAGAGAAATTACAGCAGAGCGATATTTTCAAAGAAAAAATAGCTTTAGAAATGCGTAACCATTTTTTACGATTACCAGGCATTCAAGCTTTTATTCATCTAATGCAAGAGATTAGTGAGAAAAAAAATTGTACTAAAATAAGTATGTATGATATTTTTGTCTATCTTGTTGAAACTGAACGGTATAATCTGTTGAAATGGTTGTTTGTTGGGAATACACCTACTACTGCCAAACCCAAAATTACTTCCAAGAAGGATATTTGCTTTAAATGTGATCGTTCAACTCCTTGTAAAGAAATACTAAAAAAAACGAACGACCAGACAAATGTACTTTTGGATTTCCGACAGGATCGGGGTAAGGATTATATTATTCGAATCAGAAATAGTGATAATGAGGCATTTGATGAGTTAATAGAAAATCCGCTATTGATTAAATTCTTAGTACCTTATTCTTTGGTTGTTGAAAATAAACGTTTTTTAATGGATTTAGGAATATTAGAGGAAAGTGAGATTATGAGGAAAGATCAAGGAAAGTATTGTCCTTATATTGATTATTGGGAATTGGGAATTGGGGATGGAGATGTAGTAGAATACTTATAAGAAGATATATGGAGGAAGTAGATATATGCAAGGTTTATGATAAATTGATTCGAGATTGAATTGTTGAGATTGTTTGGAAGGATGGGAAGACTTCTTTGAATTTTAATAGATAATTATAAGCTCATATTTTATTGTGATTTAATCCTGCTAATAGGTGATGGAGATGAAAATTTATTGGTGTAAACATTGTGAAATTCCTGTGATTGTGAACTCGATTGATAGATATAATCTTGATATGTCAGGTAGTGTACTTTCTAAATGTGATAAAGAAGAATCCAAATTTTATGAGGGAAAAAACAGTTGTCCTATTTGTAGTAATCATATTAGCTATATGACAACTGACTTACGTCCAGTTTTTATGGCTGAAAGAATTATGCTAAGCGAGTTAACAGGGGTAGATTATACAATTAAGTCGATATGGAATGGGGTAGGAAATCGTTATTTTGTTGACGGAGAAAAAGTAGATATATCTTTAAATAAGCTTTATGCAACTTCTGATATAGAAAAAAGAGCAAAAGTGATATTAGATCGTATTCAAAAAATCGAGGCAGAAGTTGATTTTTCTAATTTTATTAATGCCAATCAAAGACATTACCAAGCGATTGAAGCGGTTGCTTTTGATTTTATAAAAAAAATAACCGATAAAAATAATTCGAGAATACCACTAGTTTTATTTAGTGGTGGAAAAGATTCTACAGCAGTCTCTGATCTAACAGTTAAAGCGTTAAATAATATGAACATACTCCATGTATTTGGAGATACAACATTAGAATTTCCATTTACGTACGATTATCTAGAACGATTTAAAGGTCAACCTATACGATCACCATTTTTACCGGTAGATAAAGTTGCTATTAGCTTTAATGACCTACTAGAAGAGTTCGGTCCACCTAGTCGTGTTATGCGTTGGTGTTGTACGATCTATAAAACTGGACCAATAGGAAAACTATTTCGTCAAATAGCAGAGCATTCTAAAATTCTAACTTTCTACGGTATCCGCAGATCAGAATCTAATGCCCGTAGTGAATACAAGCCGATAGCACAAAGTCCGAAGATCACTCAGCAGTTGGTAGTGTCCCCGATCTTGGGCTGGTATGATATTGATGTTTGGTTGTATCTATTGACACGAGGTATTGACTTTAACGATGCCTACCGTCTTGGATTTACCCGAGTTGGTTGCTGGTGTTGTCCGAACAACTCAGATTGGTCTGCGTTTTTATGTAAAATATTTATGCAGGAAGAAGCCGAAAAATGGCGAAGTTTTTTAATTGGCTTTGCTAAAAAAATAGGTAAGCCCGACCCAGAGGTTTATGTGGATGAGGGTTGGTGGAAAGCCCGCCAAGGGGGGCAGGGGTTGAATACTTCTGAATTAAAATTAGAAGAGACTCCGTGTGCATTAGAGGATAATGCGAAGAACTATTCACTCAAACGGCCAATTGATGATAGTTTATACGAGTTCTTTAAGCCTTTTGGTCAGGTTGTGAAAGGAATGGGGAAAGAATATCTGAACGAAGTGTATGTCTTTGATGCCAAGACCAACACGGAGACTGATCCCCCTTTGTTTATTCTTCAAGGTAACAAAGGTAGTAGGGAGCTGAAAGTTCGGATGGTAAAACCGCATAATTCTTTATTGACATTCCAGAGAATTGAATGCCAGTTGAGAAAGTATCAGTTGTGTATTCATTGTTCTGCGTGTATGAATGTTTGTCCATTTGGAGCAATCAACCTGACTAATGGATATAAGATTGACGAAGAAAAGTGCAAACATTGTGCTAAGTGTATCGCTCATTTCCATAAGGGATGTTTGATTACTAAGATAATGATTGATTATTAAACGTAAGGATCAATTATTTAAGGTGGGTAAATAGTTAACTATAGATATTGTAATTTTTAAAGATTCTTGATATACTAATAGTAGTGTTTAGAATAAAGGTAATTGGTGCTTGTTTAAGAAATATAACTTAGCAAGTACCTTTTTTGTATTCTAGATATTGTTTTAAGAAATAAAAATTATGTGGTGAATTTTATTATGAAAATTTCTTTAAAGGATATAATGGTTACTGACAAGTTAAATAAGGAACCCACTCATAAGGAACTAAAAATTTTAAATCAAGAACCTATTAGAATAATAAATAATGTGGATACAAAATGCAGAAGGCTAAAATATCTAACACTGATTCTTTTAACTATTGAAGATAAATATTTACCAGAAATTATTTTATCAAAAAGAGTTGAAGAGGTTGCCAATGAAAAAAATAAATTTATAGAAAATCATATAGATAACAAAGGAATAATTGTTAAATCTGCAAGGTTAAAGTCAGGTAAGCCATATTTAAATTTATCAGAAAAATTTTTTATTGTTTTAAAAATGCTTGGTAAATATAGATGTGGTAAATTAGGAAAAGTACTTTATTTTCTGTTAAAAGAAAATGAAGAAATTGAAGTAACTAATTTTTCACTAAATACAATTGAAAAACTCTATTATCTTTTCGTATTGCTAAAGTATGATTTTACAATAAATATAATACTAACCAAGATGTCTTTAGCTGGCTATACTTGTTATAAGCAATTTAGTGGAAACTTTAATGAATTTTTTGAAGGTTATTTATATGATTTAAAGTCTTATATAACAGAAAAAAAAGCAGAAGAAATTATATTCATGACAAAAAGAAAATTTCAAAAATTAAGTCCTAAATCTTTTGAACACGTACTATATCCTAGGCAAAATTGGTTATTAGATTTAGAAATTTTTTCTCATAGGGAATATATGAATTCAAAAGAGTATGTTTTATGTGAAAGTTTTAAAGATATTGTAGATAAAGGTTTATTCGACTGTTACTCTATTGAATATTTAGAAAATAATTATATTAAGATATTTCATTTAATATATTGTTACTACTCACCTACTAACATTTTACTAAAAAATATTTGGTAAATAATGTGGATTATTTAGCAATGCATAAAAGGATTTTAGTAATTTATGTAGAATGTACATTACTAAGATCTGGAATTTTTGAGGTGACATATAT